>CAYSHR010000853.1:0-1502 GCA_964430795.1 uncultured bacterium | reverse complement strand
ATACGAACTTTTAGTCGATGGCAAAAGCAATGTTTGGATTGTGGAATTGGGCAGCGTCAATGAAGACGGCGCCTTTGATGATTTTGTAAACGGAATTCTCGCCTCCTCAATGACTATTAACGATCAGGGCGTTACATATATCTCGCCAACTCTCGGACAGATTGAAGCGCCATTTTCCGGACAGGTTACAATAGAGGGCGTCCCTTATGATACAGGCCCTTACGAACGCTTTGATAATGGATATTGCTTTCAGGAGTTTGGAGAGACAACCACCGTAATTGAATTCAATTCAGCCAGGTTAAAACTGGAGTTTGACAAACCCTCCAGAAGATACTGGAAAAATACCTCTCAATAATTATCAGTTGTTTTTTACTCTATCTCCGCTATGAAATTTTTCCGCGTATTCGGAATTGAAAAACATCAGAAAGGCCATGGTAGGGCGTTTTGAGGAATCCCTCATGGCAAAATGAATTCCATCCAAAACCCACCCATCCAAAACAGCCTCGTTGATAATTCTTTCCAATGTTTTATCAGTAACCACCTGGGTTTCCACAACCTTGACAGGCTTTTTCTTATTCATGGATAATTTCTCCCTTTTCCAAGGCTTTAATATATCCTTTCTCCTCTATCCATTTAGCCAAATATCTCGCGACTATTGTCGTGCCGGTTTCAGTAAGATGAATATCGTCCTGAAATGAGGCATGGATTTTCTCCCGGGACAAACCATCAAAAGCGGCTCTTAGATCAAGGATTTCAAGAGTCTCCGGTGGTCTGCGCAAAGGCGCCGTCAATGCGTTATTATCCATGTTTATTGTAGGAAAAAGAAGAAAGACAAGCTGCCCTCCATTTGCCATAACAGAATTATTAATCCCCAAGCTATAGTCCCGGAAATTTTTCCTTGATACTCTACTGACAATCTCCTGACCCGCGTTATCATCAATAATCTTGCTGGCCAGATAGCCGAATATTCGCAATTTGGTCAGTGTCTTATGGGCTTTCCAGATAGAAGCTGGAAGAGGTGTGGCTTCGGTATCTTGTTGAAAGGCTTCCCAATTATCATTATAGCCAAACCCGGCGAAAACCAGATCCGGTTTATAAGCCCAAAGGTCACGGTCAAAAAACCGCGACCCCTGTACAATAGTAAAACCACATACGCCCGAGTTGAGCACCTCCCCTTTCCGGCCAAGAATTTTCTCCAGTTTCGCTGGATATGACTGAAAGCTTTTTAAACGAAAACCATAGGTGAGTGAATCCCCAAGGCAAAGTACGCGAAAAACATTCTTCTTCTTTTCAGGGGTTATTCCTCTTGTTATATACTTATCTTGACCCTGCCCTTTTTTGATCCTTGGAAGCCAGAAAAGGTCCGAATCCGGAACATACATATCCTCATTGTTTCTTTGATCCAGAAAAAAGTGATTGATGTTTGATTCATATTGAGGCGCGTCAATGGCATCAAGGAAAATTTCGGCAATCGCCAGTATAATAATAGATGTTATTAATCC
>CAYSHR010000852.1:0-1514 GCA_964430795.1 uncultured bacterium | reverse complement strand
GGAAGACCAAATCCCATGGAATAAAATCAGCGCGATTTCATGTATGGGAAAAGTCCGAATCTCGCCAACTGTGATTCACGCCTGTTGCAGAAAAAATATTCCCATTATGATTTCAGACTATCATGGCAACCTAAGAGGCATGCTTACGTCTCCTGATCTGACAAATCCCCGGACAATTACCGACCAGGCGCTTTTTTCCCTCGATGAAAAAAGATGTCTCGACTTCGCAAAGCAGATCATCGCGGCCAAGATTCATCATCAAAACCATATTATAAGAAGGCAAACAGAAACCCTGAGACGGGAATTGACAATACTTGAACGGCGATGTCAATCAGCAGGTTCTTTTAACACTCTTCTGGGGCTGGAAGGCGCCGCCGCCGCCGATTATTTCAAACATTTTGAGCAGTGGATACAACCATTTCGCTTCTCAAGCCGTTCCAGACGCCCGGCGAAAGACCCAGTGAATGTTCTTTTGAATTTTGGCTATTCTTTGCTTTACAGACAGATTGCTCAAAGCCTGGTTTCCACAGGGTTGATTCCATCAATAGGGTTTTTACATAAACCAAGAGATAGCTTTGCCGCCCTTGCCGCGGATTTGATGGAGGAATTCAGGTTCCTGGTGGATGGCGTCGTCATCGCCATGATAAAAAGAAAACAGATAAAACCTGACGATTTTTCTTATCCGGAAAAAGGCCGTTACCCTTGCCTCCTTAGCCACAACGCTCGGGATTATTTTTTAAATACATTTGAAAAGCGATTGACGGATGAAGTCGTCCAGTTTGGACTTGCCGGAAAAAGCTATCGAATCTGGATGGAATATCAGGCAAAACAAATCAAGCAACTTGTTTCCAGGCGAATTGACATATACCAACCAATCAGGATAAGATAATGCTTCGCGTGATCGCATATGACATTGCCGATGATAAACGCCGTTATCGGCTGGCGAAAATATTGAAAAGCTATGGTTATCGGGTGCAGGAATCGGTTTTTGAATGCAACCTCAATGATAAAAACCTTGAGGCGCTGACAAAAGAGATGGACAAAGTTCTAAAATCGGATGATATGGTTTCAATTTACCAGGTTTGCGCTCAATGTCTGAAAAAATCAACCCGATGGGGCAAAGAGCTTGAAAAACAAAAAAACCGTGGGTTTTTAATCATTTCCTAGGCTTTTGCGCGAATGATTTCAAGACGCCCTGTTTATTTTGTTTGAAAAGACAATTATTATGTATTATCCTTTACTTGACTAAAGGCAAAACCACAAGAGGTTTGCGATACGATAAAGGTCTTTGAAAATCAAATAGATATAGTCGTCCGGATATGAAAAAAGGGAAAGAAAGATGAAAATTACGTCAATAATAGGGGAGGTTGGCGCAAAGCATATTAATTTGCTTTACTTTTCAAGGTGTTAAAGCTACCCTATCAGTCAGATATGACCCTCGGCGGGAATGAAAACATAGACTTGGAATTGCTTGAGATAGATTTGAAACAGATCAGTCAGATATGACCCTCGGC
>CAYSHR010000851.1:0-1519 GCA_964430795.1 uncultured bacterium | reverse complement strand
AACGTAAAAGGAAAAAACCTCCGGCATCACGTAGGAAAACGGATCACCACCATCGGCTGGTACGTTACAGGGAAAGTGGTTTCAGACAAGAACCGCCAACCAATGGAGTTTATAACCTTTGAGGACACCACGGCCATCTATGAAACCATATTTTTCTCTAAAGCCTTCAAGAAATTTTGCCGGATTCTATGCAGAAGCCGCCACTATGTGCTTTGCGGCAAGGTGGAAGAATCCTTTGGCGCGTGCAGCTTAAATGTGGATTCGGTGAGATTGCTCTGACCTGTATTATTCATGGTGCGGGTTAATTGGCAGGGCAATATAAAAAGTTGTCCCCTTGCCAGGTTCCGATTCAAACCATATATCCCCACCATGAGCCTGTACAATTTTTTTGCATATTGTAAGTCCCGCGCCGGTCCCCTCAAATTCCTCTCTGGAAACAAGGCGGTGGAAAATATCAAAGACTTTGTCATGGTGCTTCTTTTCAATACCAATACCATTGTCCTTCACAATAATAGTTAGAGTATCTCTTGGCATGGACTCGGTCTTCGGGTTTTCCCTTGGAACCCCATCAAAGAATTTGACTTCGATTATTGGTTTTTCAGATCGGTTGAACTTGATGCCATTATTGATCAGATTCGTTAAAACCTGCTTGATCCTCACTCTATCGCAGATAATCTTCCTCTCTTTATCAGGCAAAACCATCTTTGCGTTTTTCTCTTTTATCAAAAGATAAAGCTCTGTCTCTGTCTCCTTTAATGCCGACAAAACAGATAATTCACTTATAGGATTTTTTCCCCGCCCTATTCTTGATAATTCCAAAAGATCGTCGATCAGGTTCTTCATTCTTGTTGATGATTTGATAATTATGTCCACATACTCTTTTCCTTCCTTATCGAGATTGCCATAGTGTTCCTCTTTAAGAAAATTGGAAAAAGCCGACACTCCTCTTAATGGTTCTTTCAAGTCATGGCTGACAACATAGGTAAAATCGTCAAGTTCCTTGTTTGATTTCACAAGAGCGTCATTGGCAAGCTTCAGGTCCTTTGTTCGCCGCTGTACAACGTCTTCAAGTTTATCTCTCTGAACCATTAAATCCCGTCTGGATTCATAAACGGAATCCGCCATGTTGTTGAATGCTCTTGCCAGCTTTTCAAGTTCTCTGCTGTCAGGGATCGGCACCCTGTCTTCCAGACTTCCTTTCTGGATTTTCTCAACGAATTCTATCATTCGAATAACAGGGTCTGAAAGTCTGGAGCGGATACTAAGGACCATCAAAACCAACATGATAATGACTACAATGAAGGAGGCGACTATATCAATAATCAGTAGTTTATTATTCTTTCGTAGCTGGTCCCGCAAAAGGTTGGTGCATAGATCCACAACCTGGTTCATCTTAATGATAAACTGGCCGTGACTATCACCAATTGATTTTTCCAGGCTTCTCAATTCGCCGGCGCCATTTAACATGGAACCGCGGTTTTCCAGAATTGCTCCAACAATCTGGCTGATTCTTTTGCCC
>CAYSHR010000850.1:0-1519 GCA_964430795.1 uncultured bacterium | reverse complement strand
TTTTCAAAATCTTTTAAGAGGATATCCGTCAATTTTGTAAGAGGAAGAAACGTAATGACCAGGACAACCGGGGTAATATCTGCGGATCTAAGTCTTTTAAATAGAACAACCTCGCTTCCAACCGGAACATTGAGCGCTTCACTGACCTTTTCGTTACACACTATCTTTTCCAGGCCAAGTACCTTCGTGGTCGCAACAAGCCCCTTTTCCTGCATTTCTTCCGTAAAACTTTTCAGCGCTATCAAAAAATCCTGCTTGATCTTCGGTTCCGCAATAAAGGTTCCCCTTCCCTTCATTCGTTGCAGATACCCTTCAACAACCAGTTCGTTTATCGCCTGACGAACTGTGGGTCTGCTAATATCAAAGTGGTTACACAACTCCAATTCAGTTGGGAAAGAGCTTCCTTTTTCAGCATGCTGGATCTCTTCTAAAAGTATTTCTTTTAATTGATAGTACAGTGGGATGGGAATATCTTTATTGAGTGTCTTACCTGTAAAATCCATTATTTACTTCTCGATTAGAGAAAACCTTTCATAAATTATTTCATGTATAACGTAATAACAACATTACATAAAAATATATTTACCTATGATCAAAAAACTTGTCAAGTAAAAAATAGTGGAACCCCAAAAAGGCCAGCGGCAAGCTCATCTTATTTTCCTAATTTTCTACTTGACAACGGGATAACAGGGAACTCACAGAGAAATTTTCTCATGTCACAATGTTGAGTCATAACGTCACATCACCTCATAAGCTTTTTTGGGGGAAGAACAAGGAGGAAGAACCAATGTCAAAAGAGCTCTCTGTGAGTCTGTTTGAACACTTTTCAGCGCTCCCCGATCCGCGAGGAGATCGGACGAAATGTCATCTGTTACTCGATATAATCGGCCTGTCGATTTGTGTCGTGATTTGTGGGGCTGATGGCTGGGAAGCGATCGAAGAATATGGCGACAGCAAATATGGAGCTATTCAGCTTGATGAGGATGTCTTGGCCAGGATGAAAGGATGATCAGGATTCTGTCAATTGCTGTCATCGTGAACATCCTAGAATCCTGAGAATCCTGATTCAGGCCTCTTTTCTGCGGGACTCTGAGTCCTCTGCGGTGAAAATGTTAGGTAGTGAGGGGTGTGAGATGTCAAAGGTCTTCTCGCGGCCTCGAAATGTGATGTCAAAGTATTCAAAAAAATTGGTCTGGCCGAGAATCAACCGGACTTCCTTCCGGCTCTTTTGTGTCCAGGCAAACGCCAGCTTGATCGGCGGAAACGACGCTATCTGCGCTGTGAGGAGTACCCCATAGACCAGCGACCCTTGTAAAAATCCTTCATCTTTGAGAGGCACGTGTTGTCCTTCCCAGGATAACCCCAGGTCAAGCCCATCTTCATACGGCAAGACATTGATAGTGCTACCAGAATCTACCAGCGCAGATATCGATATTACATAATCTTCATGAGTCAAAGTGATATCCACAAAAGGCAAGCCCCCGCAGGAGTAGTGAAATTTAATACCTTCTCCTTCTCA
>CAYSHR010000849.1:0-1522 GCA_964430795.1 uncultured bacterium | reverse complement strand
AATAATGGCTAATAGGAAAATTCTTGTAGCTATGAGCGGCGGTGTTGATTCATCGGTGGCGGCCGTGTTGTGCCTGGAGAAAGGCTTCCAGGTTATTGGCGTCACCATGGAGCTTTTTGGAAAAGAGGATGGCCTTGAAAATCTTGGCAGGGAAAAGCGGAAAGATTTTAATGACGCTGCCCAGGTGGCGAAAAAGATGGGCTTTGAGCATCATGTCGTAAACCTGTCAAAAGAATTTTCAAAGCAGGTGATAAGTGATTTTGTAGATCAATACCTGGCGGGTAGAACACCAAATCCTTGTGTTGTGTGCAACAGGGCTTTAAAGTTTGGCGAGCTAGAAAAAAAAGCCCGGGAGTTGGGGTGCGTCGGAATGGCTACCGGTCATTACGCGAGAATCGCGACATTGGAAAATCGGCATGCCCTGCTTGAAGGAGTGGATAAAAGTCGCGATCAATCCTATTTTCTTTATACCCTTACTCAGGACTTAATGAAAAGGGTTCACTTTCCCCTTGGAAATCTCACAAAAACAGAGGTGCGAAAAAAAGCCGGGGAGTACGCTTTGCCTGTGGCGAAAAAATCTGAAAGTAGAGAAATCTGCTTTGTACCTGATGATGATTATGTCGCTTTTTTGGAAAAAAGAGCCATGACCGCCCTTCTCGCCGGCGAGATAAAAAATCGAGGGGGAGAAATCCTTGGCGTCCATAAAGGCATACACCGCTACACCATAGGCCAAAGAAAAGGTCTCGGCATTGCCAATAGAGTCCCCCTTTATGTCCTTGAGATAAACCCAGGGAAAAATGAAATTATAGTCGGAGAAAAAAAGGAACTGGGGTCTTCGGGGCTTGTGAGTTCGAGAATTAATTGGCTTGATGGATCACCGGTAAAGCCTGGGACAGAGGTCCTTGCAAAGATTCGTTACAAACAAAAGGGCATAGCCGCGAAATGCTATCCCACCAAAGACGACGGATGGGAATTTCATTTTATTGAACAGGTAAACGGGGTCGCGCCTGGGCAAAGCGTTGTGGCCTACATTGACCGGAAAGTCATCTGCGGTGGACCGATAGAAAGAGCTCTGGTTTGAAAAAATACTCCCTCTTTACATTGGGCTGCAAAGTAAACCAGGTAGATTCGGCGGCTATGGGAAATTCGTTAAATAACGCGGGATACAAGGCCACGCCCTTTGGAAAAAAAACCGACCTGGTGATTATTAACACCTGCGCGGTTACTGGAAAGTCGGATCGGGAAGGAAGAAAAATCGTCGCCAGGGCCAGAAGGATTTCCCCAAATGGATTTATCGTTGTAACAGGATGTTCCCCGGGCAAGTCTCAATCTCCAGAGGCCTACCCCGACGCCGACCTTGTGTGCGGCAACGTTGAAAAAGGTCATATCCTTTCTTTGATCAAAACAACGATTGTTAAAGATCATGCTCTTCCTTCGGTCTCGATTTCGGGCTCTTTGGATGCCGGCCCTATTCTGGAACCGGCGGGCATGCCAAAAAGAACCAGAGCATTTTTAAAAGTCC
>CAYSHR010000848.1:0-1537 GCA_964430795.1 uncultured bacterium | reverse complement strand
TAACAAGTACATCTCCCCCCTTTTCCAAAAAGCCCCTTGTAACTGAACGATTACTATTATTGACCCTTTAGTAGGGGTTTTTTCAAGGATATTGTTAATAATCAGCAACAAATCTGTTTTATTCCCTGTCCCGCGAGATTGAATTTCAGAAAAAATCGTCACCCGACAAAGCTTCTTTCCCCTGTAAAAACCATGGGTATCTGGGCTTCATTGCATATATCGATCCCTAGATAGTCCATTTTGGAGCCGCCGGGTTGAATAATTCCCACCACCCCCTCTTTTTTTGCCAGGATTACCCCATTTCCCCTTGGAAAAAAGGCATCCGATGCCATGGTGGCGCCAATAAGCCCACCTCTGAGCTCATCAACATCACTCATTATACTTTCTATCATCTGTGGATTGTCAATGGCTGTGAACATTTTGTTAAATCTTTCTAAACCAATATGGTCGGCAAGCTTTCTATATGCTTTATCTCTGGCGACTTCCGCTGCCGTCAGGGCATCTTGTTGCCCTGTGCCTATTCCAACTGTGGCGCCATCTTTAACAAAAACCACAGCATTGGAACTCATGGCGCAAACTACTTTCCACGCAAAGAGCATATCGTCAGCGTCCTTCTCTCTTACTTCTCTGCGAATTCTATGGATGGCGCCTTTGTGGTTGGCGGTAGCCGGCTTTAAGTCCTCAACTTTAATCTGCTTTGGCGCCTGGGTCCACTGAACAATAAGACCGCCATCGGAAAGGCTCGTAAAATCCACCACAGGCATAAAAACGTATTGAGCCAACCGTTTCATGTTTTTTATTCTCAAAACCCGCAGAGACGCTCTTTTTGAAAGAGCCTTTAATACTCCCGGGTCATATTCCGGAGCTACAATTACATCCACGTTGGCGTAAAGGGCTATCTCGGCGGTGGTTAAATCAACCGGCCCGTTGAGTCCCACGCAACCGCCAAAGGAAGATACCCGGTCGCACTCCACCGCCTTTTGGCAGGCGTCGGCAATAGAGGCGCCGTGGGCGACGCCACTTGGGTTTCCATGTTTGACAATCACCGAGGAGGGCCTGTCTGAGATGCTTCTAAGAAGAGCCAGGGCTCTGTCCGCGTCGGAGATATTGATCTTTCCCGGATGTTTGCCCTGTTGAAGAAGCTCAGGAAAAGAAGCCAGAGAGTTGCCGGCTTTAATATTCTCCACCTCTCCAAGAACAAGGTTGCCGTTTATCAACCGATAAAGAGCCCCGGCCTGGCCCGGGTTGTCGCCATATCGCAAAGACCGGGATTGCCCTCCCACATCCCAGCAAACCTTTTCAAAAACCAGGGTCTGCCGGGCGCCTTGATCAATAAAGCTGATCTCAATGAGGGAAGAAAATTTATCTTCGGTAATGGAAGTGTATTTTGGATCACTGTACATCTATGCTATTATTCCTCTTTATGGAACAAGGCACTTTACATTATTTCAAGGCTGGAGCCAAGCACTCAAATAAACAGCGCGTAACCATTCAGTTATCGATGGTTAATGTGTCATAGGCGCGAATCTTGTATTCG
>CAYSHR010000847.1:0-1540 GCA_964430795.1 uncultured bacterium | reverse complement strand
CGATATACCTATTCGATACAATTATCTGACAGTTACCTCAAAGGGATGCCCTTTCCATTGCTCCTTCTGCTCGTGCAGTTTTCTGCGGCGGTTTGAGAAGGGCAAGGGTGCTTTTTTGCGAGAACGCTCCGTAGACCTTGTTATGGAGGAGTTGCTTCATTATAAAAAACGATACGATTTTCAATGGGTGGACATAAAGAACAATACCTTTTCCGCCAACAAAAAATGGACCCTTGAATTTCTCGATCGGTATTCCCGAGACGTTAATGTTCCCTTAAGAGTGATGATTCATCCGACAAAAATCGACGATGAAATCCTTAAGGCTATGAAAAAGGCCCCTGTCTGGTGCATGCAAATGGGCATAGAATCTTTGCGGGAAGACATCAGGCGGGACCTGCTTGGGCGCAAAGAGACCAACCAGCAGATAAAAAAGGCTCTTTCGATCCTGGAACAGCATAAAATAAGGTATACCATTGACCATATGTTTGGATTACCCGGGCAGACCGACCAGGATTTGGAGTTCGCCGCGAAAACCTATTCCCATTGCGGGAACGCCATGAGGATTACTCCCTTTTGGCTTCAGTATCTCCACGGAACAGACCTTCTGGAGATTGCCGATGGTATGGGAATTATTGACCAGGATGTAAGGAAAGCCGCAGTGCAGGGCCTTGACCATCACTATATCTATCAGGGATCGGTTACGGATAAAGAGCAAGTAAACAATCTGCGATGTTTCCATGTTCTGTTCAGGCTGGTCCCCATTGTCGGACCCAAAACAACCGACTGGCTCATCAGAAAAAAACGCTATCGCCTTTTTAAGTATCTCCCTCTAAACCCTCTGATTACCATGGCAGACCTCTTCTCAACCTTTTTTTTCAAAGATTTGACGGCGATAACATATATTAAAACCTATTTTATTCATATGACGAAAATGCTCAGGAATATTTTCTCTTTAACGGTTTGAGTTTTGAAAATGGCCGAACAAAAAAAACATTCCGGGCAATATTCCCGTTATTACAAAAGCATAATTCTTTCTCTTGTTCTTTTGCCCTGCCTTTCTGTTCTTGAGATTTTTTTTAGAGGCAAAAAGGGCGTCCTTCTTTTTCATGATTTTCTAATACCGTCATTAACATATCTTCTAGGCAACGTTTATTTTCAGATGGTGGGTTGGGAGATAGCCTACCTCTTCTTTTTTATCGCGGTGATTCTCCTATACTCAATAATTCAACATGGCGACTTTAAAATATTTCGCCCTCTAAAATCATCATCGTCATATACGCTAATGGTTTCATATCTTGATCTTATCCTGCTTATTATCTGGCTGCCTCAAGCTCTTTGGAAACCCCTCCCCAAAAATGCCTTCGGATTATTTATGGTGGTAATTACATTCCTGATTCTATGCCTTTTTTACTTTTTACGCCGCCGGGATATTGCAAAGGAGAATCAAGATAAACCGATACTGCTTGCCCTGACTTTTCTTGACATTTTCATGAAAAGTCAGGGCAAGCAGTATCGGTTTATCTTGATTCTCCTTTGCAAT
>CAYSHR010000846.1:0-1542 GCA_964430795.1 uncultured bacterium | reverse complement strand
TTGATTTTTTTGATGATTCGGTCGGAGTAAAATGGGTGGAAAATAGGCAGAGTGATACAACCTTTGATAAAGGGCTGTTATCCAAAATTCACTATTCTTTAAATTCTAGCCCATCTGAAGATCGTAGCCATATTTTACAGGAACTACCTAATATTAGGGAATATTTGATTAAGAAATTTAAATAGAGAATCTATATTCTTAACAAACAATATGCGACATCTCTAATTATACGTCCATTGATTTCGGGAAAGTAGAATTAAATATAATTTAAATGCTTATGCCCTTAGGTCAGCTAAAAAGTCATTGCGAGGATCCGCCAGCTGGCGGAGATGAAGCAATCTACTGATGATTACTGAATGAGATTGCTTCGCTTCGCTCGCATTGACTTGAGAATTAAAATTATTTATAACTTCATTAATCATCAAATTTTAACACTCCTTTAGCTGATTAAAGGGACCAAGCATTAATTTAAAACCAAATAAATTGTTCAGCTAACAATGCATTCAGCCGATTGAAACCTCCGTACTTTTTTGTTTTATTAGGTGCATCCAAAATTTCGTTTAATTTTCATGGCTGATCTTATGCGGTTTCAATTGCTGATGTTCGCGTCAGGCTGAGAGATTCGGAATATGGCTTGAGCATTTGAATTTGATTTTGTTCTCTTTAATGATTCTTGAAAGATTTATAAAAATTTCCTAGTTAAAAAAGCTCTTAAAACGTAACAAGGAGGAAAGAAATGAAAAGTAAATTTTTAGAATTTGAAGCTGATTCGTTAAAAGAGGCCAGAAAGAAGGCTAACGCCGAAAAGCCTGCGGGGCTCTATCTGGTTTCTGAAGAAATCATATCTGACGGCAAACGAAAGACTGCAAAAGGTGGTGCCAATAGCGAAGAAGCAGCATTTGAAAAAGCAAGGAATGAAGTCCCACCAGGTTCAGAGATATTGGATGAAAAGGTACTAGTCCCACCTTCACATAGAACCCTTTATGTCAAAGCATTTAATAAAGCAAAAGCATTAACCAAGGTCAAACGTCAGGTAGGTGAAAACCAAAGGATTGTTGTGAGATTGAAAACCTCGGGGGAAAAGGTATTTCTCGGATTAGTTAAGAGATCAGATATCTATGAAGCAAAGGTTTTTCAACCTCCTGTTGTTGAAGTAGCTTTCAAGTCCAAGCCAAAAATCCGAGTGGAAATAAGTGATATCAATGTCCCATCAATGGGCTATTGTCAAATGTGTGGAAAGAGTAATACACCTCGCAACATTTCCAAAGACAAAGAAGTGGTATTCTTCTGTTCCTCAGCCTGCAATGAAAGGTATGATTCAGCTTATTTATTTTCGAGCATAGGAACTGTGTTTGGTATGGATAGTGGAGGTGGTGAAGTCATCGAAGAAATTGAGTCAGGGAAAAAAATGGCGAAAAGTTTGACTGTTCACTGTTGGTCCTGTGGCATATCCATACCAATGGGTACGGAAAAGTGCACATCATGTAGAAAAAAACAGAAAATAGAATTGTGAGAATCTGCCAAACTGGCGACACGAATATT
>CAYSHR010000845.1:0-1542 GCA_964430795.1 uncultured bacterium | reverse complement strand
CAATGTTTTTGATCCTTATAATAATCAAATCTGATCTGGGCAAAAGGCGCGCGGTTTTCATCCTCAAAAATATATTGCTCCGTATCTTTACTATTAATTTTTTCCTGAAGCCAAATTTTATGATCCTGGAGCAATATCTTTTTGGGAGAAAAAGACGCTTCTCTTGTATTTTCGTCATTTGCCCACTCGAAAAGCACTTCAGTGTCCTTTAGCGAAACCCGGCGTATGGATATTTTCTCTTTATTGAACATCTTCTTCCACAATAGCCGTCTCAGCTTTTATGCTTCTTGAAGCTCTTTTACCGAGTAGGGATTCATATCTCTCAGGCAAAAGCCCAGGCGCAAGGCAGCCCTTTCGCAATACGTCAATATTTTCAGCGGAAAATAACTCCCCTTTTTCAATATCTTTTATGGCGAATATGCTTCTTCTGGCAAAATCCCTGAGCTCTTTTTCCACGTCTGTTGAAATCTTCTCCTTTATTCCCAAAGCTTTTTCGGTCATACGGATTTTCTGAACCATGGATTTCAGTTCGTCGGGCTCCACAGCGAATTTGTGGTCGGGACCAGGCATGGAGTTATCCAGGGTAAAGTGCTTTTCAATGATATCAGCACCGGCGGCAACCGCGGCGATGGGTCCGATATGAGGGTCCCTTGAGTGATCGGAAAGCCCAACTGGTATTTTAAACTTATCTTTTAACACCCCGATTACCCTGATGTTCAAAGAGTCGATTGGAGCGGGATAAGCCGCTGTGCACTGCATAAGAGCAAGGTTTTTATTTCCGGCTTTATAAAAACCACTGACTGTTTCCTCAATTTCATTCATGTTTGACGCGCCGGTGGATACGATTAAGGGCTTTTTTGTTTCAGCTACTTTTTTTATAAGTGGAAGGTGAGTCATTTCATAGGAAGCTATTTTAAAAACATTGAGATAGGGATCGAGAACCGAAACAGAAGGAAGGTCAAATACCGATGCCATGAACTCAATGCCCATGTCATGGCAAACTTTTTTTAATTTTGGCAGCCATTCAAAGGGCATCTCCATTTCGGTGATGATTTCATATATGGATTTTTCGACCTTTAGATAGTCGCTCTTTCCGGCGGATTTGGGATACATCCTGGAAGCTTTGAAAACCTGGAATTTCACAGCGTCAGCTCCGGCGCCGGCAGCGGTTTCAATAAGTTTTACGCCCTGATCGAGGCTCCCATTATGATTGCTGCCGGCCTCGGCGATTATGTAACATGGCTCATTCTCCCCAATTATGGAATTGCCTATCTTGAATTTTTCAGCCATGGAAAAACCTCTCTGTCAGCTTCCCATTTTCACAAGTCTTTCGGCGAGCATGACCTCAAGGTTTTCAAGAGCTTTCGAGAACCCCGCGATTCCCGCTTCGAGTAATTCGGTGGCCATCTTGTCTTTCTTGTGCATTTTTTCAAATATCGCCTTACTCATGGCCACCTTGTCCATATCCATATTCGCGGCTTTTTTCTCATCAAGCTTTCTGACTAATTCGTCATCCTGGTTTTTCAACATCTCTAAAAACTT
>CAYSHR010000844.1:0-1545 GCA_964430795.1 uncultured bacterium | reverse complement strand
CTAAAGAGGCTTGTTCCCTGCTTTTGAAGTACAATTCCAAAGGAAGTCGAAAGAACAAGAGCCGTAATGAATATAGCGATCCACGAAAGACCTTTGCCCATTCTGTATATACGGTGAATAAGTTCCTCGATTCCCAGAAGCATGATGGGCATAAGGGTGATATAAAAACGGCCGCTCATAAAATCACCGCCGATTTTCGCCACATAGATCATGTACGCAAATACTGAAATACCGCAAAAAAGCCTGAACCAGCCGTGGTTTTTGACCGGGCCGAAAACCAGCCAAATCATGAACAATGGGATGATAAGTATAAAGTGGGATGAAAGTCCCGACACCAGCATATATTTTAATCCCTGGGACCAATAAGTAAGGTAGGCGGATTTGGCAAAATAGGTGTTGGGAAGAATATCGCCATAATAATGGTATTTCCAGATAAGGTAGATAACGTAGAGTAAAAATGGGGCGGAAAAAGCGGCGCCCTGCTTGTAAAAGTTATTCAGAATCGTTGTTCTATTGTCGGAAGAGAAGAAATCGAAAAGAAATCTTGAAAAAATAACTATGGCCAGGGCAATGTAAAACAGGCTGTGATCAGGGCGGTTAAAGGTCGCTAGAATCAGAAAAAAACCTGCCAACCCCCCCCCTTTTATCCTGGAAAAAGAGATAAAAGAGAGTATGGCGGAATTGACAAGAAGACTTCCCAGCATTGTCTCAAGGCCGCTTGTGCCATAGCAATGAAAAACATGCTGGAGAGCCAGCCAGATCACAGCTACCGGGAGATAGATATTTCCTTTCTCGCCCTGGTTGAGTTTTTTTCCTACCAGCCAGACAATTATAAGGTTGGCCGTAAAACAGACAAGGCAGAGGAACATGGCCAAAACCGGCATGTCAACTTTTAGAACCCAGGTCAACCCCGCGATAATAATTGTCCATAAAAAATTGGTGTAACCTTCAACTTTTTCGCCGACATTGAAAACCAGTCCATGGCCGTCAAGGAGATTTTCCGCGTACCTGAAGGATATAAAGGCGTCATCAAATATGGCTTTATTTTTCCAGGCCAGAAAAAGTCCGGCAAAAACGGAACTCACAAGAACAAAAAAGGGCAATTGCGTCGCGATTTTCTTATGTCTGTCTTTCCTGATGAGCTTTACCGCCGCTCCCATGGAAAGAACAAATAGAAAAATAAAGAGCATAGCAGGCGCCGCTTCTTTGAGCTTTGCCTTGTAAATGGCGCCAATTTCCCAGCCGCCGACAAGATGCTTGGTTATGGGTTGTTCGCTCTTCCCTTGGCAACCAAATAGTAGAAAGGAGAGGATGGCCAATAGAAGAAAGATAAGGATTTTTAGGGCAAAAGCGTTTAAATGATTTTTAATCCTTTTAGCCATACTAATAGTCAGCCCCAATAATGTTTCGGCATTTAAAAGGCAATAGGTTTTTAAAAAGGATATTTTTACTTAAAAACATATATGGCACAACATATTAATTGCCTGGAATAATTATTTAGTTTCAAACTTTTTGCAACAATACAGGGAATATGATAGATTCCTC
>CAYSHR010000843.1:0-1552 GCA_964430795.1 uncultured bacterium | reverse complement strand
AAAACGCCGGCCGCGTCGGTAATAATCGAGAGCATGCCGGGTTTGAAAAGACCGGAAAAGGTCAAGACAGATGCCTCTTCTCTATCACCGGTGGCTTCATATTCCTCCAGGTAGCGCTCGATAAGCTGAACCGAGTGACTAAGGGCTCGGGCGCTGATGATAAAGGGCACGACGATAACCAGGGGATTAAAGTCATAACCGAGAAGTCCCAGAATGCCCACGCCCCAGACAGCGGAGATAAGAGCTGTAATAACGGGAATTGTAACGCCTCTGATGTCCCTGAAGTATATTGAGAGAACGGCGATAATGGATAGGATGGTAAGGATAAAAATGGTGATAAGCTTGGGCATTCTTTTGTAGATTTGCCCGTAGAGAGCGGGGATGCCTATCATATAGGTGTTGGTGTTGTCGTCTCTCTGGCTGGTGACGATGGTGTCCATGGCCTCGTAAAGAGTGTTGTCCAATGTCCAGACGGCATCAGAGGCTACCTTCTCCATTGCTTCAAGGGCGGCTGCCGGGTCCTGCTTGTTGGCAATAGCCATGGCGGTAACTACTTCTCGTAGCGGCGCCCCGGGACTGACAAGTCCTTTTTCAAAAAAGCCGGCGACAATAAGAGCGGATTTATCGTCCAATGAAACCAGCGCGCCATGTAGACGGCCGGTGGTGTATATTGATCTGCGAAGATCAGCGATCTCTTCTTCTGTTTGGGGAATATCAGGCCACATAATGGGGTCCGACTGATAGCCTTCAACGTCCTTTACCCTTGTTTTTTTGATTTTTCGCTGGGCAATGGAGAGAACCTGGTAATTATTTACAGCGGGAAGAAACTCCAGGGCTTTTGTTATTTTCTTTATCTTGGTCAATGTTTCGGTGTTGAAAATATCGCCGTTTTTTTTCTCAAGGGCGATGATCACAATATTAGCGCCGCCGAAAATATCCTCATACTGAACATATGTTTCAACATAGGGATGGTTTTTTGGAAACAGATCGGTGGTGGGGTTCTTGAATGAAACCGTGGAAGCCCAGTAACCAAAAAATATTGTGAAAACTACTATTGCCGACAGAATAACAACGCGGTGCTTGAGCATGCCGCGTCCGAGTTTATAGAGTAGGCTCTTGTTCTTCTGCATTATTGACCTTATTTAATGGGGTGTTTTGTCCAGGTTTTGCCGCCGTCGGTGGTGTAAAGAATTGAACCTCGCCCTCCAACCGCCACGCCGTGATTCGAGTCGCCGAATCCAATTCCATTAAGCCATGTGTATGTTTTTGTGTTTAGCTCGGTGACTTTGTTGTTTTCAACTTTAAGGACAACGCCTTCTGTTCCAGCGATGTACATGGACTTTCCGACTTTGACGATTTTCACAAGCAGATTATCATGAGGTGTTTTAATAGTGGTCCATGTTTTTGCGCCATCTTCGGTCTTTAGTAAGGTGCCGGCGCTTCCTGTGGCGTAACCTCGGTTTTGATCCACCATAATCATTGAGAAAAGAGATTTGGCCACGCCTGTGGGAACTCTTTCCCAGGTTACGCCTCCGTCATTTGTCGCCCACAT
>CAYSHR010000842.1:0-1578 GCA_964430795.1 uncultured bacterium | reverse complement strand
ACTGACTATTCCCACCATTGCCGCCATTAATGGAAAGGCCATGGGAGGGGGCGCCCAACTGACTTTTGCCTGTGATATAAGAATCGCCACAAACAGGGCATCCTTTTGTTTAAACGAAGTAAAAAAGGGGTTTTTACCTGGAATGGCCACTTTCCGGCTGGCTAAATTTATCGGTCTTGGAAGAGCAAGAAACTTGATTCTTACAGGCAGGGAAATATCGGCGTCAGAAGGAAAAGAGATTGGTCTTGTTGACTACCTTTGCCACGAGAAGGATTTTGAAAAAACTATTCTGGATATTTGCCGTCGATTGACTATAGCCGCTCCGAATGTGGTTGGGCTGGCCAGAAGGTTGCTGGACGAGTCATTTGAACTGGCTTATGAGGATTTTATCGGTGGGTTTCTCGCGGCCCAGCACAGGGCCGCGAGATCGGAAGCCTTTAAAAAATTGGTAAAAAAAGCTCACAAGACCAATACGCCCCAGGGAGAGGAATAATAACCAATGCTTCTTGAGCCAATCGGTCCATTGAAAGTCAATCCTGATGTGTTGAAAAATATCAAACCTATGAAAAAGACCCACATCCATGGTGTTGCTTTGATTCATAAACAGATTATGGGCAATACTCTTTGGGGGAAGCTTGGCTTGGGTTTCCTGGAGGAAGTCTACTCGAAACTTTTGGAACACCCCTCGTTTATTGGCTATGTTTATTTACATAACGGCCGGGTGGGGGGATTTATCGCGGGAAGTGATAATGGGCCAAAAATGATGAGAGAGACATTAAAAAGCGGTTGGAAAAAGCTCTTTTTCCCTCTTTTAAAAGGAGTTATTCTATCTCCGTCGGTTTTTGCGCCCCTGGTTTTCACTACCAGGTATTTTAACATCAGCGCCCTGCCTGGATTGGAGAATGTAACCGGGGAATCCATGTTCTGCGCTTTTGAAAAGAGATTCAGAGGTAAAAGGATTTCAGGTTTAATAAACCAGGTTCTTTTTAATGAACTCGCAAACAGAGGGCATAAAAGCATAAAAATTACAACCGAAATTGATAACAAGGGGGCAATAAGGCAGCTTGAATCATGGGGATTTGAGAGGGTTGGAACTTTTAAATTCTACGGAAAAACACACATGGCATGGAAACTTGATTTTTCAACTAGCGGCAGAGTAAATAGAGATGATCTTTTTGAAATTTAGAAGGCATATGGAAATTTAATGAGACAGATACCAAGATTTATCGCGCCTATGACCTTTGCTGATGCCCTTGCCGGAATTTTTCATGGAAAAAACCGCGGAACTGAAAGGGGCTCTTTTGAGGCCGAATTTGCACAATTCATTGGCGTGGATCATTCAATTGTCGCCCCATCAGGAAGATTCTCTTTTCTGTCAATTCTTAAAGCCTTCGATTTTCCCAAGGAAGGCGAAATTATTTTACCGGCTCTGACTTTTCATTCCATACCTCAAATGATAAGGCGGGAGGGGCTTTTGCCCGTCTACGTTGATATTCTTCCCAATCATTTTTGCATTGATACAAGTAGAATTGAGGAAGCGATTACAGATAAAACAGTTGCTGATCTACCTCTTCATCT
>CAYSHR010000841.1:0-1591 GCA_964430795.1 uncultured bacterium | reverse complement strand
CTTCTGGCAGACCTGGTCCAGGCTTTTTCCGACAACTATAGAAAAATCAAGGAAGAACGGTCATTGCTAGATTTTTCCGACCTGGAGCAACTGACATTGGACTTTTTGGAAGGTAATCCTGAAAGGGCAAAAAAAATCAGACAGAGATATAAGTTTGTCATGGTTGACGAATTTCAGGATGTCAATCCTCTACAGGCAAAACTTATCTCCCTTGTATCAAAAGAAAACAACCTTTTTATTGTGGGGGATCACAAACAATCCATTTATGGTTTTCGCCAGGCTGATGTTACGGTTTTTAAAAATGAAGTCAAAAGGGAGGGAGCTGTAAAAATATCTCTTTCGACAAATTTCAGATCTTCAAAACAGATAATCGATTTCTTTAATCTCTATTTTCAATCTCAATGGACGGGTCAGCATGCGGACCTTGGGTATGAAACCATAGAGGCCCATATTGATGACTCCCAACCGCCTTCGGACAATAAGCCCGCGGTGGAATTTCTTTACACTCCAGCCAAAGCCGGATCCGACATCAGAGAATTTGAGGCAAAATCTCTTGTAAAACGAGTAAAGAATTTGATCGACGGGGAAGGCGGCGAATTTGCTCCCGGCGACATTACAATTCTGTTTCGTTCCCGAACTCATATCGCGCCTTTTTTATCTGAACTTATTAAAAACCATGTTCCATTTCAGGAAGTAAAAGGGAGCGGATTCTTTAAAAGAGAAGAAATTATTGACTTGCAAAATTACCTGGGAATTATCGCGAACTCCCTGGATGACCTGGCTATGGCCGCGGTTTTAAAAAGCCCGTTTGTCAACCTGGACAACTCCACTCTTCTTCTTTTGTGTGACCAAGCCAAAGATATTGACGGTTCCCTTTTCAAATCCTGCCTGGATGCAAAAAACAATGAAAATATTTCCACGGATTCAAAGGAGAAGTTGGGAAGATTTTTTGACGCATACCAAAAGATCAGCAAAGAGGTTCAGGCTTTATCCCTGGATGAATTGGCAAGGATAATCTATACAAAGACCGGTTACAGGGATTGGGCCTTGGCTCAGCCTGACGGCGCGAGAAAAGTCGCCAACATTGAACTTTGCGTGAATATGGCTTTGGGGTTTTCTAAAATTCATGGGCCAACGCCTCTGGGATTATCCAAAGCCATTAAGGGATTTCGGGAGAGAAATACTTCCCTTTTTGACTTTCCCACCGGGAAATCCGGGGACGCTGTAACCTTAATGACAATTCACAGCGCTAAAGGTCTCGAATCACCAGTAATTTTCATCGCCGACTGCAATCACGGCGCCGGCAATAAATCTTCCCCTATTACCTTCCACAGAAAGGTCGGAGTCGGATTTAATGTTTATCTTCCCGATTTCACTTCAGTAGGCGCCATAACCCGAAACAAAGGGATGGAGATTATAAAAAGAGAAGAGAGAGAGGAGGATTTGAGGCTTTTTTACGTGGCCATGACAAGGGCAAAAAAACGGTTGGTCTTTTCCTGCGCCTTTAAGCCCGACGTCAATGGCAGAATCCGAGTATATAGCTGGGCAATAAATCTTCTGGACTTTTTTGAATTGGACCAATACAAGATGG
>CAYSHR010000840.1:0-1594 GCA_964430795.1 uncultured bacterium | reverse complement strand
GAGCAGGCTCATTGCGTATGGGAATTTTACATTGATGAATGATATGGCCAAAGAAAAAATCGAAGCTGTTATTTTCAGCATTCAGCGATTTTCCACAGAGGATGGACCGGGCATCAGAACAACGGTGTTCTTTAAAGGGTGCCCTATGACTTGCCTCTGGTGCCATAATCCCGAGAGTCTTGTCGCAAAGCCCCAATCAGTCTGGTTTTCCACCAAGTGTATCGGTTGCCGGACCTGTCAGGAGATATGTAAAAATCTGGGTTTGCTTTTTTCCGATAAAGGCATCGCGATAAACAGAGAGAATTGCATTGCCTGTGGAGATTGCGCCGAGG
The DNA here is from genome assembly GCA_964430795.1 of uncultured bacterium. Classification (GTDB taxonomy): domain Bacteria; phylum Lernaellota; class Lernaellaia; order JACKCT01; family CAYSHR01; genus CAYSHR01. The sequence goes on along the minus strand of CAYSHR010000840.1, from coordinate 1,262 downwards.
AATGTCCTTCTCTGGCTTTGGAACTTCTAGGCAAGAGATATTCTCCGGCGGATCTGGCTGAAATTGTTCTGAAGGATAAGGTATTCTATGAGACCTCAGGCGGGGGCGTGACCTGTTCCGGTGGGGAGGCCATGATTTATGTAAAGTTTCTTGAAGAATTTTTGCCGATAATCAAGGAGGAAAAAATTCATATCGCCCTTGATACTTGTGGCGCGGCCAATATTGCCGCTTACAAGAGAGTTTTGCCATACATAGATCTTATTCTTTTTGATATCAAGACCATGAACCAGGAAGAGCATTTCAAATACACTGGTATAAAGCTGGAAAAGGTTCTTGAGGCGGTTGGTTATCTCAAAGATTCAGGGAAGCCTCTTTGGATTCGTACTCCCATAATACCGGGCTATACTGATTCGGTAGAAAACATCGCGGCTATTTCAAAATTTATTGTTGACGATTTAAAAGGGGTGGAGCGTTTTGATCTTCTGGCTTTTTCAAATCTCTGCGCTGATAAATATAAACAGCTTGATATGCAATGGGATATGGAAAGCGGTTCACTGTTGAAAAAGGAAAAACTGGAAACCCTTGTTGACCAGGCAAAGAACCATGGCGTTGAAAATGTCGTCTTTTCAGGGCCGGTAAAACTTGAGTAATTTCACCTGTTCGGATTTGAAATGACTTTAAAAATCGCCGCCGATATTCATGGCGCTTTTGACCAACTATTTGACCTTCTTGCCCCTGAAGATACTTTGATACTCCTTGGAGATTATCTTAATGTAATCGATTATGATGATCTTTCAGGGATGATCGCTGAATTTGTGCCGAAAGAAGTAATAAAAAATGTTCTTGATCTGATTTCCCTGCAGAAGCTTAATGAAGCTAAAAAACTAATGGCCGACTATTCCTTTGAACAGGAAGAACTCTTTAAGACCCTTACCAGGATGTCCCACCAGCAATATGAAAAGCTCTTTGCCGGACTGCACTGTCAGGTTTATCTTATATGGGGAAACGTTGATTTTCCCGATGTGCTTAAAAAACACCTGAAGCCCAACACCCATCTTGTAGAAAATAGCGTAATAGAAATCGACAAAAAGAGATGCGGCCTTGTCTCAGGCTCGCCACAGATGAGATATTCTTTTGGCATGCCCGGCGAATTAACCAGGGAAGAGTATCGAAAACAGCTTTATAGCCTTGACCCAGTGGATCACCTCTTTGTTCACGCGCCTCCAGCTATTAGGGACCTTACTTTTGATGTTCTGGCAAAC
>CAYSHR010000839.1:0-1594 GCA_964430795.1 uncultured bacterium | reverse complement strand
GTTGAGATTCTGGGTTTTTTAGCGGCCGGCGTATAAAGACAAGGGGTGTCGGCTCGCTAAAAAACCCAGAATCTCAACTTCGTGTCGAAGGATGGTTCGGAGGTCATATTGGGGCGGTCTTGGAGGAGGAGTTGACGATCTTTCGTTTATAAAGAGCTCTCCGGTCATTCCTTTTTTTGGTCTTGCCGGATGCCCTTTCCTGTATAACAGCCATACCAGCTCCGGCCTGGAAGCGCCCCTGGCCACACGATCAAAGCAGCCGGCTTTTACAAGAACTTTGACGTCGGAAGGATTTGGGCGGACCCTTTTGATGAAGTCGTCAAAAGAGCTGAAAAGACCTCCTTTCTCCCGCTGTCCAATCAGTTCATCCACGCATTGGGCGCCAAGTTCAGCCAGTTGCATAAAGCCGATCCGAATCCAGTCATCTTTGCCGGTGTATCTTTTATCGCTGTAATTTATATCAGGAGGCAGCACCGAAAGCCCCATGCGTTTTGCTTCTGAGACATAGGCAAAGGGCGCGTAAAAACCTCCCTGGTTGGAAATAACAGCGGCCATGAACTGGGCTGGGTAGTGGGCTTTTAACCAGGCGCTTTTAAAGCTTACCATGGCGTAGCTGGCGGAATGGGGTTTGCAAAAAGAATAACCGGAAAAAGACCAGATCATTTCCCAGATCGCGTCTATGGTTTTTGGGTCAATATTGTTTTTTTCACATCCATTATAAAACATGCGTTTATATTCGTTAAGCCGGCGTTTTGATTTTTTTGTGAGGATTTTTCGCAACCCTTCGGCATCGGCGGCGTCTAGGCCGGCAAGGGCCATGGCCGATCTGGATACATCTTCCTGGTAAACCATGATGCCGTATGTATCTTTGAAAAGCTCTTCAAGAAGAGGGTGTAGAGGGCGCCACTTCGCTCCTTTGAGCCTGGCCACATACTCGTTTATAAAAGCATTAGCCGCGGGGCGGATTATCGAGGAATGAATAACAAGATGCTCAAAATCCCCCTTTCCGGTTTTTATCTGCAACTGGCGCATAGCCGGGGATTCGACGTAAAATACTCCCATGGAATCGCCTCTGGCCAGAAGGTCTTGGGTGTCGGGATCGTCAAGGGGGGAGAGTTGGGAATATTCGATATCAATCCCCTGGTCTTCCTTTATGGCTAAAAGAGCGTCGCGGATCACAGCAAGAGAGCGGTTTCCCAAAATGTCTATCTTTACAAGCCCCGCCTCCTCAGCCTGATCCTTTTCCCACTGAACAATGGGCACTCCTTTTGGCGCCATCTGGCAAGGAGCGTGGTTGGTTATGTCGCCTGGAACAATAACAACGCCACCGCAATGAACCGACAGATTTCGGGGCCGCCCTTCAAGCATGGAGGCCATGCTCATTATTTCCGGCCATGGTTCATCAAGAGGCGTCTTTTGAAACATGGGATGTTCGCGAAGCATTTTCGCGAAGGAACCGGCGAATTGATACCAGAGCCCTCTCATTTTTTTTGTGACCGCGTTTATCTCTCCTTCCGGTATTCCGTAGACTTTGGCGATTTCCCGCATGGACGCTCTTGCCCTGAAACAGACGTGGTTGGCTATCATGGCTGTC
>CAYSHR010000838.1:0-1594 GCA_964430795.1 uncultured bacterium | reverse complement strand
GTCATCCCAATTATCTTTAGGTTTAAATCTTTCAAACCTGATACATGGCCGGAAAGATTTAAACCTAAAGATAATTGGGATGACCTTTTGCTTCGAGAGGGAGGCCCAAGTTTTTATTTAGAGTATAAATCTCTTGGTATGTCAACGCCTGGCGACAATGAAAGATTGCCACCTAATAAATTTCTAAATACACTACCCTCTATAATAAGGCATTGGAAAAAACACGGAGATTTAACACCACAGCCAGCGGGAGCAGAACCGAAGCCCCCAAAACCACCACAACCCGGAAAACCTACCACGAAAGGAAAGCCGAAACCGAAGCCAAGAAAACCTGTCTGGATCATCAACGATGATGGAAGCCTCTGGGGATACGAGGACGATGCTGGCGGAAAGCATCCCGGACTGCCGCCCGACGGTCACAAGCCGAAGCCCCAGCACCAGCGTCCTTTCACCAAAGGGATGAAGCCTTTTCTCAAAGAGCCGCGACCGCCAAAACCGCCCACAGCACCAAAAAAGAAATCATCGCCCCTACCCAAGGGGGCCACGACTCCCGGCGCGAAAGGGAAGGGGCTGGGTAAGGGCGGTGGAAAAACTATCTTCAGCGGCGGCGGTGGTGTCACTGGCAGAGGCGGTGGCAGAAGTAGTGGCCGATCGGGAGGAAAAGGCGGCGCTGGCAGGAAGTAATAAAGAGAATATATTTTCTTGCGAAAATCTCTGCCTTGTGGTAATGGGTAATCTGTGAATGGGCATCAACCTTTGGATATCAGGAGAGGAAACATGAATATCGAAGAACGGGTGGACCGTCTCGAAAGGAACAATCGGCGCTTGAAGGGCGTCAACCTTTTGCTGGCTCTGCTGCTTGTGGCAGGGGCTACACTGGCGATGGATCAAGAGCAGGGTGTACAAGAAGTGCTTCGAGCCAAGCGTATCGAAATCGTTGGAAAAAATGATACTAGCGAAGGCCCGGACAATATAATTGTTTTATCTGTAAGCCCAAGTAACCGTGGCATAATCAGAATCAACAGCCCTGCAAATGTTAGAAACCCCGTGGTTATGATTGATTCAGATCGTATTAGCCTCCATGATGATGATGGAATGAGGAGGTTCTCTGCCAGCAAGAATATGATTACCCTCAATTCATCGATCGGAAAAACAGCTTTTTCGGTTAATTCTGGGAGTATGCGGCTTTGCGACAACAAAGGTAATTCAATTCATCTTTGGAGGACCAGCGGCCCGCAGTATAAAATTTCAGGTATTGAGGGGAAAGCCACGCTTGCTCAATTTTACGGCAATAAGCTTACGTTATTTAACTATGATGGCGAACCAATACATAGCTTTGAGTCGGACCAAGAAGGTGGATCATATCAATTACATACGCCCGACAGCAATGCGTCAGCATCTCTTTCAGTAAACAAAAGAAACAACAACACTCCGGAGCTTAAGTTAAAAAGGTCCAAGAAAGAGAAGAAAATAAACCATTGGCGTGACAGGTAATTAAGTCAGCCTTCAAGTTGATGCCTACTCTTCTTCTACCTTAGTTGCGCGGATAAGAAGTTCAAACAGCATTTTACCCCACCAGCACCCATAAGCCAGC
>CAYSHR010000837.1:0-1595 GCA_964430795.1 uncultured bacterium | reverse complement strand
GTAACAAGTACATCTCCCCCCTTTTCCAAAAAGCCCCTTGTAACTGAACGATTACGACAATAGGCGAAAAATCAACCTTTTGAATCATATAATCTTGTTAACTCCCGGTTAGAAGTTTACCGCCACCCCCACAGAGTAAAGGTTCTTTCTGAAATTTAAATCCTGACTGGAATAGGCTGTCCAGAACCTTGAATATCCTCCTTCAACAGAGATATATTTATTGAATTTATGGCTAATCTTTATTGCCAGGGAGTTATAATTCTCGTCATCTTCCTCAATGGAGTAACTGTGTGGAATCAATACCTTTTCGTATGAATCCCTGAATTGGGTAACTGCAAATAGATGTATGTTTGTGTTTTTGAAAATCATTTTTGAGAGACTGAGAGAGAGCCTGTGATTATAATAGCTGTCCCCATATGAATTTGATTCATTGATCTGCATAAGATATGAGAATTCCACCAGCAGCCATTTTGAGTATTGGAGGTAAAGAGCGGGTTCATGTAGAATATCATGACGTTTTTCATCGATTTCAGCCAGAAAGACATCCTCGGTTTCCGAACCAAGATTTCTATACGCGTTAAAGGGAAAAAGCTTTTCCTGGAAAAAGTACTGAACCGCGAAGTTAAAGGATGTTCCAAAGTGTTTTTGCAATAGAAATCCATAACGGTGAAACCAGTAGTCATAATAGTTGTAAGTTTTGAAATCAAATCGGGTATATCCGCCCCGGAACTGCCCGATAATTCCCTTTCCGAACTCTCTTCCGGCAAAACCCTCAAGAACAAGCTTGTTATAATCCTCGTCTCCCTTTCGAATATTTCTTATTTTCCAGGAACCGTCCACTCCGAAAAAACTGCTTTTAATGCTGGTGTTGGTATAGCCCAGCCTGAATAGATTTACTAAAGTGTCTTGCTGCTTGATCTTAAAATATTTTTTAAGGCCTCCTTTGTAATTGATAAGGAAAATGTTGTTAAAAGTGGGAAAGAGGTTGAGATTAAAATCGTAATATGCTCTACCAAGAAAATCGGCTTCGATTCCGTTACCGGCTTTGTAGACGTTGTCATCGTATTCAACAGAGAGGGTCGCCCTGTTTTTTAAAGTAATCTTCTCCCCTCCAAAGATGGGAGAACCGGCTCCCAGGAGGAGAAAAGCAATTAAAACGACTTGAATCGTTTTTCGTCTCATAGTCGATCCTTTGCGGAGCATAAAAATGATTTTCCAATAGCTGGAAGCAAAATCATCCGGATACCTCTTTTACTTTGCTTTTGAAAAGTTTTATCTTCTTCTTTAATCCGGTTATGATTTTTTCAAGTCCGATTTTTTCTCTTTCCAACCGGCTTATCTCTTTATCAATGGCGCCGACATTGTAAGCCCCACCTTCCGATCCCTCTCCTGAAACAGGGGAAGTATGAACTTTGGCCTCATCATATCCCGAATCAGAGCCGGAACTTCCATCCTGCCCTGGGGATGTACGCACCGGCAGAGTTCTTGGCGAAGGTGAGAAACGGACTCCATCCTCAAAGAGGTTCCTCTCTTCCATAATCTGCCGCATCTCAACGGCAAGGGCTCTCTTCTCCTTTAGACGAGCAATCTCTTTA
>CAYSHR010000836.1:0-1597 GCA_964430795.1 uncultured bacterium | reverse complement strand
AATGCCACCTCCATGAATAATAAAACATCTTACCCTCATGGCATAACATGAGCAAGGAATGTCCCCGAATTGTGGATTTTACTTGACGCATCACGAAATGGTGGCACATAATGCCGTGTCATGGTTTTTTCTACAATAAAATATGGGTTTATACGGGAAACTATGTTGGGGTGTTGATTTTCTTAAATGATTTTATCCTGTGGGATAGAGTGAATTGGCTTAAAACAAATATTTTTTCAAGGACAGGAGTTGATTATGTTTAGGTCCGGCCATTTATTGGCGTTTCCCGTAAAAATCCTATTTGTTTCTATTTTTTGTTTTCTATTTCTTTTGGCGCCGGTTTTCGTCCAGGCCGAGATGGCCGCGGACGATGACGACGATGATGATTCCGCCCCTTTGGAAAAGCGCACTCTCTATGTAATTGGAAGCCATAGCGGATTTATCAGCTTTCCCCTGATGGCCTGGATAATTGTGGGAGATGATATCTATCTTGCCGATACCTGGCAAGCCAGAACCCACGATACAGGCGCCGGCGGCCTGGCTGTTGACGAGACCAATGAAAATCTTTTTGTTTCCTATGAAGGATACGGCGGGCTGGAGGTTTTTGACGCCAGGGACGCCACACCTCTTGGAACCATCACCCTGTTTGGAACAACAAACCTCGCGGGAATCGTTGTGCACCAGGACCGGGGAGAGCTCTACGTTGTAGATAGAGGGCAGACCACGGTTTACGTTTTTGACACTACCAACTTTAATCTTCTTGACCAGTGGACTCTTACAAACACCGCCGGTGCCTGGGGACTTGATCTTTTGGGCGATTGGCTTTTTGTTACAGACACCAGCAACACCATCAGGTATTACGACATAACCACAAAGAGTGAAGTGGGCAGCTTTACTCAAGGTCCTCCCGCTGTTGGCATAGTTGTCGCCGATTATCCGGAACCGGTGGTTTATACCGGCGCGTCCATTGGCGCCAACAGCAATTTTGTAACCCAATATTTTTTAAACTCAGGAGTTGAAAACCATCTGAACATAGGCAATGACGTTAAGGGTCTGTCCTTGAACCCTGCCCTGGATATGCTATATATCTCCACCGGAAATAAAGTTATGGTTATCGATACAGCAGCATTCGCCATATTGAGAACAAAAAATCTCAGTTTTACCTGGAGCCCTTGCGATGTTCTTGCTTCCTTTGTTCCCTTTGGCGGAACCGTAAAAAAGACATGCTCGTCTCATCCCAACGGCAAGATACTCAAAGGGCAGACCGTTGTCTTTAATGTTGCTATACAAAATCGCCACCCCCTGCCAATTCACGAGATGAAGGTGCAGGACGACTATGACACCACCCAGTTGACTTTTGTATCCGCCAATCCCCCCACAGACGACAACAATGATGACGGCGTCCTGAATTGGAGCGACGTTATCGGACAGCTTGGCGCTGACCTTCAGACAGGAGAGTGGGCCGAGATCGAGGTAACTTTTACAGCTCTTGAGGATTGCGAGGGAGAAGTGCTGGAGGGCATAAACACCGCCACAATGTATGACGTGAAAGATACCGAGGTCACCTCCCTTCCTGACGCGATTGGCTTATTCGAAT
>CAYSHR010000835.1:0-1600 GCA_964430795.1 uncultured bacterium | reverse complement strand
ATTTGCATATGTAGAAGCACATGAAACTCATGAAACTCATGAAAATACTTTATCACGAAATCATTTATGGTCTCTTTCTAGAACAGTAAAATTTTTATGTGGTATAGATTTTTTGCTATTATTTTTTTATAATTCCTATAATAATATCCTGGGAGTTATTGTGACAGGAAAGATACTTTGCGTTGATGACAACGAATTGGTGCTTCTTGCTATTGAAGAACTTTTAAAAACAGAAGGCTATCAGGTAACCACCGCCACCAGCGGGCATCATGCCCTTGAAATTCTCGATAAAAATGAGTTTAACGTAATGATTTTCGACATAATTATGCCTAAAATGAACGGCTATGAATTGTGCGAAAAAGTAAGAGCCATGGCGCCCTTTTCCCATACACCCATAATCATGCTCACCGCCATGAGTAGTGAAAAGGACAGAAAAAGAGGCATGGAGGCCGGCGCCACAGTTTATCTGCCAAAGCCCATTTCCCCTGCCAAGCTCTGTTCCCTGGTCTCAAGCTTAGTCAAGGCCGGATAAGGTTTCAGCTTCGATTTTTTTATCAGGATATCTTATCCACCACAAGATTGTTAACCACCCCTTTGACCGAATCTGTAAAAAGGGCAAGCTCCCTTGCGATCTTCTTTTCCCTTGATGAGCGAACAAAACCCGAAAGCACAGCCACTCCATTGTAAACGTCGATTTTTATCCCTGAAGAAGCTACATGCGGCGAGGCGGCAAGGCGTCTTCGAATAGCGTCTTTCGCCAGATTGTCATTTGCGATAATGCCAAAAGATCGCCTATCCCCTTTAAATGTATACTTTCGTCTTTCGTGGGAAATCCTGATATTCGCTGTAACGCTTTTCACCCCTGGAGTTGTGCGGGCGATTTTTTCCACCATTGCCCGCTGCTTCATGTTTTTTACCCGCCCGGCAATGACAACATTCCCCTTATTAACCTTTATGCGAATTCCGGTTTGAATTTCCACGCGCCCGGTTTCTCCATAACTCTTTACGAGTCTCCCGCGTAAAACCGGATCAGGCACAGTCAGGCTTTTTCCATCTTTTCCCAAAGCGTAGGCGGCCTTCGCGCTGATGGTCTCAGAGTTTTCCCGGCTCTCTGATTCCCCTCCTATTTCAGCCCCGCTTCCATCTGTTCCCACCGGCATTCTGGCCGAACATGAGCAACAGGAAATGAAAAAAAGAATAAATATAATGATTTTTATTAACTCTGTTATCTTCATAAGCCTTCCCACATTAATTATCGGCATTTAGTAAGCATATCTTCACTTATTTAATAATTTTGCCTTTGCAACCTATCGAACTATAATCTATAACGTTTCTTTATTCATAAGGAGACGCTATTGGCCGGTTCAATCTGCGACATTCCAGGTTACCTTTTCGGCGCTGCTCAGGACAATGAAAAACTGACCGGAGTTTCGGTGCTGCTCTGCCCAAAAGGAACAGTAGGGGGCATTGATATTCGAGGCGCCGCCACATCAACCCGCCAGGTGGATTCTTTAAAACCCCATCATCTGGTGGGCACGGTAAACGCCATATGCTTCGCCGGCGGTTCCGCTTTTGGTTTGGACAGCGCCGCGGGAGTGAT
>CAYSHR010000834.1:0-1600 GCA_964430795.1 uncultured bacterium | reverse complement strand
AGACCATTGTAATAAGAAAAACATAAAGGTAGGCATCAACACTAACGGTATTTTAGTCCAAGAGAAAATTGAACAGTTCCTTGGCGTCAATGAAGTTCAGATCAGTCTTGATGGTCCGGAAAAGGTTAATGACCCCCAAAGGGGCAAGGGGGTTCACCGCAAAGCCATCCAGGCTATTGAGATTTTGCAAGCTCATAACATAAGCGTAAATCTGAGCGCCGTTATTACAAAATACACAATAAATCATGTTCAATATCTATTGGAGTTGGCGGAAAAATATAAAATTGGTTTTTACATTCATCCAGCGGATAAAATCCTCTCCGGGAATAGCGACACGCCCCTTTCCATATCTCCGGACCCCGAGGAATTTAAAAAGGTAATAGCATTTCTCATTAAGAAAAAGAAAGAGGGCTTCAAATATATCAGCCATAGTATTTCCGGGTTGAAACATCTTTCTTCCTGGCCAAAGCCCAAAGATATATTTTGCCTGGCCGAGCTTCTTTTTTGCATAGTTGAGCCTGACGGCAGGATATTTTTCTGCGATATGGTTCCCCGGTATCAGGAGCGCCTTGTGCCCATGGGGGATAATTTGTTAGAAACCTATAAAAATCTATCTTTACCCTACAAATGTCGTGAATGCTGGTGTGGCTCCACTGTGGAATTCAACATGCTCGGCAACTTCAAACTCGACTCAATGCTGGCGGTGTGGAGAAGGTTTAAATAAGGGGCGGGTCCGGATTCAACATGACTTTGAATAAGAAAAAAGAGACATTAAATTCCAAAGCCGTGAGCAATGGCTTTACTGTTGATCTTGAGGATTCCAAGTCGGTGTGGGTTGATGAAGGGGGGAAGTCCAGAGCTTTCTTCTGCAAGAGGAATCCGGTGAGGGTAAACATGGAAGTATTATCCGAGTTGAAAAAAGCCGCCAAAAGATATGCTGATGAAAATGTGCGGTTGTGCCTCCACGGCAACAAAAATGCCAGTTTTCACGATATGATTATTCTGGTCCATAAAGGGCAATATTATCGTCCTCATAAACATCATAACAAAGATGAGTCATTCAATATAAAAGAAGGCGCCATCGCGGTCTTTGTCTTTGATGATACCGGTAAGGTAATAGACGCCTGCGTGCTTTGCGAACAGGAGAATTTTTTATACAGAATCGGAGTAAATTTTTATCACGCCATAATACCCTTGACTGATATTGTAATCTATCATGAATCAAAACCCGGACCCTTTACCGGCGAGGGAGACAGCATATATCCAACGTGGGCGCCTGATGGAAATGATCCGGAAAAGGCGAAAACCTTCACCGACAACTTGATTTCCCTTTTAGACCCAACCTGAAAAACAGCGTCTTTCCGCGGTGAATTTCTTTTTCAATTGTGTTAATTTTATTAAATCCGAGACTAAACTAAAGGATTGTCGCGTAAAATGGGTCATGACAAAAATAAAATACTGATTGTCAAATCGGGCTATTCAGAGACTTTTGTTTTTAACAGCAGTGGTGTTTGCAGCCTCGGGGATGTTTTTCGGACCACCGTTTTACTGAACCTGTTTATGAATGATGAGGTAACCTGGGTGACTGATGCCGCCGCCC
>CAYSHR010000833.1:0-1607 GCA_964430795.1 uncultured bacterium | reverse complement strand
CATTAACGCCTTTCACACGGTTCTTGACCACGAAAAGAAAGTTACGGGTCTTATCAATAATCTGATTTCCATAGCCAGAGAAGAGAAGGATTATGCCACTGAAAATTTCCTTCAGTGGTATGTGGCCGAGCAGGTTGAGGAAGAAGCCACGGTAAGCGGAATAATCAAAAAATTGAGGTACGTCGGTGATAACGGCATGGGCTTGCTGATGATGGATAAAGAACTTGGACAGAGAATATTTACCATGCCTTCCACTGCTGGAGACTAAAATCAACCTGGGGAGATAAGAAAATGACCCAAGAATCAGACAAGGCGCTGGAGATACTTTCGGTGGCGCTGGAAATGGAAAAAAAAGGGAAATCCTTTTATGAAAAGGCTGTCAGTGAGTGCAAAAACAGCCTGGGAAAGAATATCTTCACCATACTCAAAAATGACGAGATCATCCATGTTAAGCGCATAAAAACCATCTATAATGAAATCGAAAAGAGTGGAAACTGGAGCGACGCCTGGAAAAGCCACAACCCTGATCATAACCAACTCTCCGCAATGTTCCGCGACATCGCCGCGCGAAACGGGCCGGATGTTCAGGCGGATGCCAAAGACATTGAAGCCCTTGATATCGGCATCAAGTTTGAGGCCGCGGCAGTAAAATTTTATGAGGCGCGGTTGGTTATGGCTACCGATTCTATTGAGAAAGAGTTTATAAAAAAGATGATTCTTGAGGAAAAAGACCATCATCGAGCATTAACCGACATGCACCTCTATCTAAGCAATCCCGCTTCATGGTTCGATGAGAAGCAGCACAGCGGTTTGGATGGCGCGTAAATTTAAGGAATTTTTGTGAGTAGATGGGGCGAAAGAAAGAAGATTCTGAAATCTATTCTAGCCAAGAGCGATTGGTCAAACTTTCAGAATTGGCTGGAAGAGCAGCGTAACCCGGACAAGGTTCTTTTTGTTGTTCTATATGATCCCGAGCCCCTTATAAGATGGCGAGCCATAGTCGGTCTTGGCAAACTGGCGGCGAAGCTTTCCAATAAGGGCGACCTTGAAAGTGTAAGAAAAATTATCAGGCAGGTTTTCTGGCTTATGAATGATGAGTCCGGCGGACTTCTATGGAACGGCGCCGAAGTTATCGGCATGATGCTTATTAAGACGCCGATTCTGATAAAAGAGTATGGCGGACTTTTGGCAAACTTCATAGTTGAAGAACCCTTTGAACAGGGCGCCCACTGGGCCTTGGCAAACCTTGTAAAAATCGAGCCGGATATCCTTTTCGATGATCATGTAATCAAGAATTTATCCAACTCCCTGCAAGATGATAATCCCGTGATAAGAGCTTACGCTTTTAATATTTTAAAGGAGATTAATAGATCATTGACAGAGGATTTTTTTGAGGTCTTTAATAAGGATCAGTCGGAGTTTGAAGAATATAACGCCGCCATGGACAGGATGGAGAAAATTATTGTTTCCCAGGCGATTTCAAGAGGTGAAGGGCAAAAATTATCGGGCTGATTATAAAACAGAACAATTTAATCATTTTTTAACAGATAAGGGGGTAGCGCGATGGATGTCATTCTTGCCAGGTTGCAATTCTATTTTACCATAGG
>CAYSHR010000832.1:0-1616 GCA_964430795.1 uncultured bacterium | reverse complement strand
TGGCCGCGGGATTCGGTCATGACCATTTTGGCAAGGTCGCTTTGGGACAACGCCGGCGCGCTGACGACCCTGACGCCTGGCTTATCTGGTGGGGAGAAAAGGGCAACGGTGAAAACGCCAACCAACTATCCTTTGAAAAAACCATCAGGGTAAAGGTGACAAAGGGATGATGCTCAGGCTTATAAAATATCTTCACGACAAAATAGCAAAGGCGAATGTTCCGCTTGTCGCCTTTGGTATGTTTGCTTTTGGGATTTTAGGTTTTGAGGGTATGGTCTGGTATAATCAGACTTCGGATTTCTGCGTCAACTGCCATGTAAACAGAGGGCCTTATCGAAATATTGATCTCGATTCGGTGGCTCATAAGCCGTATGGAAATGGTGAGAAAACCTGTCTTGATTGTCATACGAATAAAGATTTTCATGTTTTTGCCAAGGAAGCTGTTATTGCGGGCGCCAAGGGTTTCGCGCGACTTACATCTGATTACCGCTACCAAAAGTTTTCAACAAGGAACGTGACCGATGATAAATGTCTCTCCTGCCATTATGAAATATTGGATGTTAACATTGCTGACAAACTGGAGATTTCACCGCGGCTGGCTAAAATCGGCTTGAAATTCGACCATCAGCGCCATTTTGATTTTAAGGAATTCAGACAGGATCAGGCGGAGACCCTTGTTGAGCTTAGATCAATGAATCCCGGTGAATATAATGATCGGCAAAAAGAGGAACTGGCGTTATTGGAGAAAATCGAGCTTGCCCATTGTTCCAGGTGTCATGAGCGAAATCAGGTAGTGGATGGGGAAAAGGGCGTAAAAAAAATTGACAGAGAGATACATTACTATGCGCAAAATCCCATTGGTTGTGTGGGATGCCACGTTGACGCAGTAACCGAGGCTCATCCCGGGTCTCCTCTTTCGGCGCCGTTGGTACTGCCCAAAGAAGAGACTTGTCGTAGATGCCATAATGGAATAATGCATGGCAGGTTGGCTGTATTCCCAAGCAATTGTGAATCAACTGAAAAACCATTTACTGACTATTGCGTCAAATGCCATCCTGGATATGGAACCATGATAATAAATGATGACGGTCCGGCGAAAGTAAATGCCGGCATCCCACAATAGGGAGAAGCGAAAATGGCGTCAATAACAGATTATTCCAAAGAGCTTTCAAAAAGCAACCGGGAGATGACTGACAGGCTCCTTGAGATAAAGGAACCTCCTGTCGCGCGCTTCAGGTTATTATCCGCGGGGATGGAGCCTTATCATCGGTTGTATTTGCCTGAAGATGAAGTCACCGGCGACAAAGGTTGTCTGGGATGTGGAAATTGCGTTGACTCATGCCCTGTTCTTAGAAGAGAGCCCGAGCGAAACGATCTTACACCCCAGAGAACCAGCTTTGCTCTTGAAACCGCGGTTGGGGAGGATTGCGAGATATGCTTTTCCTGCATACTGGCCTGTCCTCAGGTTGACACCCAGATAAAAGATTATATCGTTGATGAAAAAATAGTTGACACCATTCCTCAATCAGAAACATTACGTCGATTTGATAATTACTTTATGGTTATAACGGCTCTGGTTTTTGGAATTATTATCGGCGTTTTCATATCCTGGTATT
>CAYSHR010000831.1:0-1617 GCA_964430795.1 uncultured bacterium | reverse complement strand
CTTGTGGGCACAAAGAAATCGCCAATACAATAATCGAGGATATTTCAAAGGAGGTAATAAGGCTGGAAAACAATTGAACCTCAGCAACCACACCCACTTGATGAGCTTTGATCATCGTTTTCATTAACATCATCATCGTCGCCTTGGTCATCATCGTCGCCGGTATCATCATCATCAAAATCATCATCATCAAAATCGTCATCGTCCAACTCTACCGGATCGATGAAATTATAATATCGCCCAGCCCAATATGCCAGAAGGTAGTCAACTCCGGGAAAAATATGTTGGGGTAAAAGACCAACGCAATAAACGTGATTTGGGGATCTCTGCCATAAAAAACCTCTGCGGCACCTGTTTTTGATTTCATGAGGCTCCTTGGTAATCAGCTCAAACCCAAGAATATCCTCAAGGCCGAGCAATTCCTGAAGGTCAACCAGAAATTCGGAAATAGGATCAATGGGAAGAGCAGGGCAGTCAACATGGATGTCTCTGTTTGGCCAGGAAGGAAAATCGGTCAGGGACTTGATTCCGTCGTCAATAATCTTCTGCCGCTCAGAGCAATCGTTAACAGCATCGCAGGCAAGAAGGTAAACCTGGTCAAACCACACGTTATGAGTCCCTGCCACATGAGGGCGTATCTGCTCATTAAACACTTCCCAAAAAAAAGCCCGCCTGTCAGGATCAGGCTCATGTTTGAAAATCGAGAAGTAATTATCATGACGCAAGTTATAGGCGAAATATTCGGTGTACTTGTTAAAAAATGAAATGCTGTTGAGCTTATACGCGCCTTTCTGGGCTACAAACTCTTTCTCGTATATATCCCAGTATTGCTCGGAATCCATGATATGAGCCATAATAAGGCAGAAAGCCATTCTTTCAGAACCGCTTATTTTTGGAGCGGCAGTGGTGGGCAAACCATTTTCATCCCTAATCAGCCAATTATTTATTCTTAGCCTGTCAAAGACCTCTTTCAAGTCAGACTTGACAAGTTCCCTGGTTGGCTCGTCATCCAAAAGATCGTAAGCGATGCCCATGCCGAAAAAGTAGCCTATGTGCTGATCCGAGGAGCTGTTGCCAAGCCAGAAAGTCCCGGCCCACTGCCCTTGACCATAACGCAGGATCGGACTGCCAAGATAATCGAAAATAAAAGGCGTCTCAATGGGACCGACATACCGCCCAATATATCCTACAGTCCCGGTTACCTCCTTATGGTCATGAAGGGTCTGTATGGCCGCGATGGCGTTTTCCATTGCCTCCTTGCTACCGGTAACCGCGTATCTGAAACTCTCGGCCGCCAGATAGGTTGATGTCCACATAGTTGAGTCACCCTGGGCCATATAGATAAACAGATTTTCCAGATTCCCGGTTTCATAAACACTGTGGACTATGCCCCCATAGCCCGGTACATGCCGCTGCCTGATGTTCCGCTCATATTTCATTGCTTTTTCAAGAAGGTAACTGTTTTGGCCAAAAGCAAAGGAAGGCGCGAAATTAACCGAAATCATAAAAGCGATAGCTATTAAAATATATTTCAGCCCTTTCACAAAAAGACTCCCTGATGGTTATCAGCCTGAAAAATCATATCACTTCTGAAATAAAATTAATATAAGGTAAGAA
>CAYSHR010000830.1:0-1619 GCA_964430795.1 uncultured bacterium | reverse complement strand
CAGTTACAAGGGGGCCTTTTGGAAAAGCGGGGACATGTACTTGTTACGTGTCCCCCGATCTCAAACCTTACCCCCTTGTCACTGAACGATTACCTCCACACATATAAACACAAGATCATCTCTTGCAAAAAACAGAGTCAAAGCTCAATATGGGCAAAAATAACAACGAGGAATGAAGGTTAGCCTAAATATTCATAAGAAGAAGGGGGATAATCTATTGAGCTTGAGAAAGAAATTAGCTATAAAGGCTAAAAAACATCAACCTGGAAAGCCATTTAGAGCTTTATGTTTGAAGCAGAATAACGACATATTGAAAAAAATCAAGTAAAGATTTTAAAAATGCGTATTAAACATTTCCTTGCTCTTATCCCCGCAATTATTATGGCCATTTCTGCCCCAGCGCGAGGTGACTCTTCTTTATTCTCAAGACTTTTTGTATTTGAGTTTAGCGCGGAAAAATGTCCCTGGTTCATCGGCGCGCCCATTGATGGAATCAGGGTAATTTCATATGGAGAAAAGGGTTGGAGCGCCATACCTTTCCAGATTGACAGGCGAGATAAAAACGGTGAGTATCTCTTTCCCGGTGACCCGAACAGCACCAGGGTAAACCTTGAATCCAAAGATGAATTTGTTATTCAGGGAGATGATTTAGGGCAGGAGGCGCCTGCTGATGAGTTGAGAAAGCTAAAGGGTGTTCTGGAGATAAAAGTTACAAGGGGTCACAGAGCCGCTTTTGCCTACATTGGGTATTTCTCCATCGCCAAAAGTGGTAAAGATTACATCAGATTTGACAAGGCCACATCAGGCATAATAACCGATTATTATGTTGTCGGTTGTCATCCGACGAATCACTCCTTTTTCAGTGAGATTAAAATGGGGGGAGTGGATCATCTGGATCGGGTAAAGTTAAGAGCCAGGGCAAGTCTGTTTTTCGGATCCCTGAATATCGAGAGAACGGAAAAGGATATCTCCGGCCGCCCTGTAGAAGTAATTGACGGTCCGGTGCGGGTTCTTCAACGGATTGAATATAAAGTCAGAATTATAAAAGGGATACATTCGCCGACTTTGTCCAGAGTGACAAAGAGCTATAGAGCTGTCTACCTCATCCCCAACCGGATGAGGGTTCCTTTCAGTCTCGATTCAATATTCACAAGTCTGAGCAGTATCGCCGCTTTCGATTTCACGCCTGAGATTTCAGGGGCGAGAATATATTGCGCTCAATGCGGGCAAGGCTTTACTGTAAACGGCAAAATGGACTCCCACGAATTTTCAGATACAGGCGTCGGCTCCCAGTCCGCTGCTCTCTGCTCAAAATACGGCGCGATGATAATGTCGGTAAAGACCACGGACAAGGTGGATAAGTTGCCCTTTGAGGCAGGTGGTATTTATATTGACGACCGGAATGATCTTGATCCTCCAGAGGATATTCCCGGCAAGTTCGGCTGGTTCGGGTATGAGTTGAAAGGGCTTCATAAAATACCAAAGGGAAACTACAATTTTTTTATGGCTTTGCTATTCCCGAAAGAGTGCCCTGGTTCCTACAATATAGAAAATTTCGCCAATCAATATTGGGGGGAATACTCCTTGGAATCATACTACTATATATAGTTTCCGTCCAG
>CAYSHR010000829.1:0-1623 GCA_964430795.1 uncultured bacterium | reverse complement strand
TGAAGAAGCATAACCGCCGACTGTAGGGGCAGGCCCCCGCGCCTGCCCATTATGCTCAAAACAAAATTATGATTTTCGGCGACATCAAAAATGGTCAACCGAAATATTCACCCGCCGGTTTCACCAATTTTTTCTCACATCATTCATCCTGTTGATTTTTTCCTTGGAATAATGGATGGTGTAGCTCTTATATTCGGCAATTTGGCCGGAACTTGTACTTGGAGAGTAACTACACTTTTCTGACCCTTTTTGGGTCCTTGATAAAGGATGAGAAAATGAGAAAATTTCAACTTGGGATATTTGTCTTATTGATATTCGCTTTTACATCTTTTGCCCATGGTGACGTTGTAGGCGACGAGCGGGATTTCTGGATTTATGACCTGTCTGTCATGCCCCCTACTGACACCGAAATCACAGCTACCTGCACAGCGGTTGGTGATTATGCTTACGTTTATGTTGAAAGCGCCGCTTTTGCCGCAAATGAGATGACTACAGCGGATAGTGATACGGTTTTGGCTGTCTTTGAGGACGGGACGCCGGCGGGCTCCTTTGATCCATCAAAGGGCATATATGACCTTGAGGCTGACTTTTTCGGCGTGCCGGGAGATGTAGACGGCGAACCAAAGATATTTCTGCTTTTTTACAACCTGGACTGCTATGGAGATACCTGCTTTGACGGCTTTTTCAGATATGACGATCTTAGTCCCGGGGCCACATCAAACTTTACCGAGATGCTTCATCTGAATATTCATAACGCGGCGCCTACCGGCGATTACATGCTTGGAGTCATCGCCCATGAATACAACCACCTTATCCATTCCCCCATTGATCCAACTGAACTCATGTGGTTTTCCGAGTGCATGGCTGAGGCGGCCATGATCTTATGCGGTTATGGCGATGATGATTGGTTTCAAAGTTATCTCAAAACCACCGGCGTCAGTTTCTGGGGTGAATCCGAGCATAGTGTTCACTACGGCGCCGCCCTTGTAATTGGAACCTACCTCTATGAGAAATTTGGCGTGAACCTTAGCGATCTTATTAATGATACAGGGCACGGCCTTGGTCCCATTGAGGACTTGTGGCTGGATGTTTTTGCCGAGACGGTGGATTTTATGCCTCATTTCGCCAGGGTGATCTACAACTCGGCCTTTACTGATACTGCTGAAGAACGAATAGAAAATCTGGACTTTACCGGCTTTCGTCCTTATCTGAATATCACCGGCTACCCCTATTCCGCGGAGCGCACAGCCAAGGCGGGCGCCATTCATACCGTCTATTTCGAAACCTATGAAACCGACCCCGGACCCTTTGTATACATGGTTGAAACCGATGACGATGACATTCTATATGTCGCTTTTGGCCGGCATTCCACAGACTCATCCAGCTTTGATGACGTTGACTTGAATACTCCTGTTTGCGTGGATGGGAGCAAAGCCGCGGGTGATGGTTTTGCCCTGCTTATCGCAAATGGCGACACTGACCAGAACGGTCTTTACAAGGTGCAGGCCAACGGTATCGAGACTTGCGACGGTTTTGATCCTGACGAATATGAGTTCCCGGATGACACAGATGACGACGACGACGACGATGATGATGACGACGACGATGACGACTCAGGCGACG
>CAYSHR010000828.1:0-1627 GCA_964430795.1 uncultured bacterium | reverse complement strand
GATCATTTGTAAGAGCGCTCTTACAAATGATCTTTATAGAAACCAGGCCAATTCTTTAAATGCTTTAGGATGGGCCTATTATAAAAAAAAGGATTATGTCAACGCGGAAAAATACTTTAAGGAGACTCTTGAACACGACCGCCTTTATTTACCGGCATACGATAATCTCGCAAAGGTTTATATTTTACTGGAACGTTTCGAGGATGCCCTGGTTCCCCTTGATAAAGTGATAAAAATAAACGCCAATTTTATTGAAGCGATATTTGACAGAGGTGTTTGCTTTTTCAAGTTGGGGTTTAAAGGAAAAGCCAAGACTGATTTTGAGAAGGTAAGGGAGCTTGACCCCTTGGGAAAATTTGGGACTCAGGCTGAAGAATACCTCAAATTAATGGAGTAAAGTTATGGATGAAGTTTTTGCCTCCTTCGCGACGCCGGATGTTCGGGTAAATGAACATCATGTTCATTCAGAGACTTTGGGACAATATCTTAGAAGGCATCGAGAAACATGCCAGGTTTCCATTGAAGAGCTAAGCTGGGCAACAAAGGTAAAGAAAGAATATCTGTTGGCTATGGAGTCCGGTGATTTTTCCACTTTGCCCGGGGAAATTTTTGCCAAGGGATATCTGCGCTCCTATTCCCAGTACCTTGGAATGGATCCCAAGGCAACCCTTGACAAATACAACATGTGCAAAGAGCAAAAATGCGTTGTTCCGGTCAAAGCCGAAATACCTGAAAAGATATCCATAATCACCAGGATATTCATTCTTTTGGAAGCCTTTAAAAAAATGCTGACCGGGCGAGACGATTATCAGGTATATTAATACTCAGTTCATTCACGGTTTTTAATCAGAGAAAAATACTTATAATCAGAACCGTGAACTTGTGTTGATTTATTCCATTTTTTTAGAGTATCTTGAGAGAAAAGATTATGTATGATTTTCTGTGCAATCCCAAGCTTGAGACAATTTTAGACTTTTTGAAAAAGAAAATTTCAGTCAAACCGGAAATCGCCATGGTTCTTGGATCGGGTCTGGGCGCCCTTGCCCAAAAGATAGAAGAAGATGTCTCCATAGATTACAAGGATATTCCCGGCTTCTTTAAAACCGGAATACCCGGACACCATGGAAGGTTGATAGTTGGGGACCTGGGAGGAAAAAAGGTTTTATGTTTTGCCGGAAGAGTCCATTTTTACGAAGGCCACGATTTTTCAGAGGTGACTCTCGCGGTACAGACCGCTTATGCTCTTGGAACAAGGGCAATGGTATTGACCTGTTCAGTTGGTGGAATAAATCCGGCTTATAACGCGGGCGACTTCCTGTTAATCAATGATCACATAAATTTTCAGGGATCAAACCCCATTTACCAAATGGCCATCAGCTCCCAAAAGAATGCCTTTTCAAACTCAAGGACTCCATTTGTGGATATGTGCGGCACATACAGCACCGATTTCTTTTTGGAGCTTTTAACAGAGGCAAAGAATGTTGGCGCCTCTTTGCACACAGGTTCTCTTTGCGCGGTTTTGGGTCCGATCTATGAAACCCCGGCGGAAGTAAAAATGTTTCGCCTGTTTGGAGCTGACGCGGTTTGCATGTCCACTGTTCCGGAGGCCATCATGGCTAAATATCTC
>CAYSHR010000827.1:0-1628 GCA_964430795.1 uncultured bacterium | reverse complement strand
GGCGACAAGGTGTGGCTGCCCATCAGCGTCAACCACCATTTTGCTTTTGTAGATAAAGAGGAAAAGCCAGTGAAAAGCCAGCACTGTCATAAGATATCCGGCGATTTCGTCAATAACATATATTCCGGGGTCTTTTTTCTCATAATATTTTTCCGCCCATGGACCCCAGAGAACCGTTGCCGCGCTCCACATAAAAAGTGATAGAAAAATAAGTGGCATATGGGCCGCGGGAGGAGTGTAAAGAATAATGAAAAGATAATTGACCACAGCGGGTAGCGCGCCAAATGTACCGGGAGCGAAAGGAGCGTACCCAAGCCAGAACGAAGAACCGATAAATACCTTTAGCCAGTCACTTAAAGAGCCGCTTTTGTTTTCTTTCAATGTTCACCTTGCCTTGAAAAATAAGTTTCATTATAAAAAGCCAAACAGGCTTATTGTTTGATTACAGGTCAAAGGCTAGCACAAGAGGAGAGATTGTTAAAGATTGAAAAAACGCTAAAACTTTTGACACCTTTAATGGTTTATTGTTAGAAGAAGGTATACAATAATTATAGGGCAAAGAACAAACAGGTTTCAGGGGCGACGTTTTTAGTAAAGGCAATAACAACCAAAGGGGATGTTAGTTGTCCAAGGTCCAATTCTTTTTTTCCACCGTTATAATCATTCCCATATGCGGACTGGCAGGATTTATTGTTCAGGCCTTTGCCCAGGACTATTTCTTTTCTCTTTTCTCTTTCAGCCTCGTTTTCTTAAGCGCTTTTTTACTGACATTTGTATGGGCTTACAGAAAATATTCCAGGTACCACTTTGCCGGGGATGAGCACGACTCGGTGCAAACCGGGGACCCAAGACTTATGGCCGCTTTTACTCTTGTTATCTCGGTGCTGTTTTATTCCCTGATAATCCTTTTCCTATTCCCTGATACTGTTGATTACGCCTTTGGGAGACTTGAGTATCAAAAAGAATATCTTACTGAAGGCGCCCGGGCCAGATACAGGGGACCGAAAATTCCCGAATCAGCCCAGGATATACATATTTCTCAATCGGGCTGGTCTGAGGATTGGTTAATCGTTACATTTAAAGATACGGAAAAAAACATGAGGGCTTATATTAAATATCTTGACCTTGACTTTAAACAAGGGGTTTCCCCGCCGGAAAAATCCTTTTACATGTCATACTGCCTG
This sequence comes from uncultured bacterium, assembly GCA_964430795.1. Taxonomy (GTDB): domain Bacteria; phylum Lernaellota; class Lernaellaia; order JACKCT01; family CAYSHR01; genus CAYSHR01. Next base: position 444 of record CAYSHR010000827.1, on the reverse strand, counting down.
AAGGACGACAACCATTTCTTTATTAATGTTACCAAAATCGTTAACGGAGTCCACTATCTTAAAGAAAGAGGGAAGTACAGCGCCTACCATGGCGAGTTTATGGCTTTGGACCTTGATGAGAATCGATTTTATTATCTGAAGTGGTGACCCATGCCCGGGTTAATCCCGCCCTACAAATACCGCCATTGAATGAGGTTTTAGAGCATAAGGCGTCCCTGCCTTTTGAACCTTGCCGTTCTCGTTGGAAAAAATATCATCCGGATGCTTTTGCCCTGTATCTAAAAAGAGCGTCCAGGTTTTGTCGCCTGCAGGGCCGGGCGCGGTAAACAGAACCTTTTCTTTTGTCCCGTTGAAAATCATGAGAATATCATTGTCAACTCCCCAGTCCCCTGCCTTGTATCTGCCGTTGATAAGGCTCATAAGGGCGGCGTTTCCTTCTTCCAG
>CAYSHR010000826.1:0-1640 GCA_964430795.1 uncultured bacterium | reverse complement strand
CCTTTTCTTTTTCCTCGGTTTGTCTAACAGCTTTTTTCGGTTTCGCCCATCCACGCGCAGGTGAGAACTCTCGCTCGAAGGAGGCCTCCTCTTGCGGTGGAGTACGTCGCTCCCGTCCCCACCCTTCTCCAGCCCTGGAAACTCGTGACGTTTCTCCTTTCCTCGAAGGCCTCTCTTCGTCTTCTTTCCTTTTCTTCTCATCGATTCTTTCCAAAATAGAAGCCCTGGTCTTCTTTTCGGTCTCACGGCCCTTTGCCAAAGTGAATAACCAGCTTTCAAGGGAGTTCTTTTTCTTTGCCATACCTATTTCTCAGGAAGGTGTTAAAGGGGGAAGATACCGTATCCGGGATCCGCGTTTTTCAGTCATTCTTGGATTTTTGCTCCGATATTTTTGGATGTTCTCCCATGTGCGAAGCGCTCTTTTTGCAGGGGCTGCACAGAAAGGTTATATAAATAGTTTTAAATTAGCGGGTGATAAGGTCAAAATGAAAAAAATTTTCAGTAATTGAAAATCAAGTGAATTGAAAAACGTCCATGTGTGTAATTCTTTCTTCGTTCAAGGCCGTTTTATATTCGTTTGAGTGAGACGGGTGTGGCCAGGTAGTTCGTTGTTGCTTCTGTTTCTGGACGACTGGTAACAGAAAAAATCTCGTGATGAAGTTTATTAAGGTTTTTGGAAGTGTGTTTTTACATTTTATAAGGAGAGTGTAAAGGACTCCTCTCGTTCCTCCTCACGAGCGGATGCTCGTGTCGATGTTAACCGTGCACGTTGCTGCCGGGAAACGCAGGGGAAGAACAGCCTTTGCTCACAATCAACAGAGAGACCGTCTTACCGTTACCCGCTTGTCTGGAAGGCGCGTACAAAAAAAGAGATACCGCAGAGAAACGAAGCTGATCAACACGTGATCCCAAGAAAGGAACCGCATTCCCCACAGTAAACAACAAGGACCTGCTTTTCAAACTTGGTCTTTCTTACCTTTCCAGCTTCCTCTACAAAGGTAACGGTATCATACTTGAAAGGGTTTTTCTCAACACCGATTTGTTTTTTACAGAACGGACATTTCATATCAACCATGTTCGATGTCTCCTCTGGCTTTTTATTTTCTTTTTATCTTCATCAATCCTGTTAATAAAGTTTCCATTTTTCCCATGGGTTTTACCCCTGTTTTGCCGTCGTTTTCTTCCCAGATCTACTTATTTGAACGCTCTTCATAGAACTGGCAGGTGTTCTGTATGAAACAACGCTCACAGACGGGCTTCCTTCTGCAGAACTCCTTTGAAAAGCTCACGATGAGACCATGATATTGCTTGTAGATACCAAGATCGTTCTCGACTGAATCCATGAACAGCTCCTGGAGAGAAATGTAGATCCTCCTTGGGTCCTTGTAGATGCCAAGACGTTCAAGAAGACGAAAACTGTAGGCGTCGATCACGAAAACAGGTCTATCGAAGGCGTAGAGGAGGATGGAATCAGCAGTTTCGTTTCCAATACCTGTCAGGCGGAGCAGTGAATCTCTTAAGGTTGCTGTATCTTCCGATCCGACACGCTCGATATCTGCCCCGAATTCTCTTTCCAGATACCTGGCCATGATGAGGATACGCTCGGTGACTTCATTGAGGATCCGGCCTCCCCGTCGCCG
>CAYSHR010000825.1:0-1642 GCA_964430795.1 uncultured bacterium | reverse complement strand
CTGATCTACAATGCCCTAAATTCACAAAAGGGTCTCTTTGCCGAGAGGGTGTATATTCCCTGGAGTGACGCTATTGGAATGATGCGGAAAAAGAATATCCCTCTTGGAACCCTGGAAACAGGGACTGGGTTAAACGAGTTTCATGTTATCGGATTCACCTTGGCATATGAGCTGTCCGCGACAAATGTTCTTGCCATGCTCGACCTTGGAAAAGTCCCTATTTTATCCATAGAGCGAAAAGAAGATGATCCGATAGTTTTGGCCGGTGGACCATGCGCCCTTAACCCTGAACCCATGTCAATGTTCATAGACGCTTTTCTTGTTGGTGATGGAGAAGAGGCTGGGGTGGAAATTGCTCAAAGCCTTATGGAAAATAGAGACCTCGGCAGAAAGGAAAAGCTAAAAGCATTATCAGCCATTGCCGGCGTTTATGTTCCTTCTCTCTATTCGGTTTCATACAATAGTGACGGCGCCATCAGTAACATTGATGGTCCGGAAAATAAAGTCAGGCGAAGAATTTTGCCCAATCTCTCCAAGTCGATTTATCCTGAAAATCCCATTCTGCCTCACGCCAGGCCAATTCATGATCGACTGGCTGTCGAAATAGCCAGAGGTTGCACAAGGGGCTGTCGTTTTTGCCAGGCGGGGTATACATACCGCCCTGTACGGGAAAGGCAGGGCGCCGAAGTTGCCAAAATCATCGAAAAAAGTATTGATGGCGGTGGATTTGATCAGGTTTCCCTCATGTCCCTCTCGACTGGGGATTACTCATGCATAGAACCTCTTCTGGCCGCTCTGATTGAAGCCAAGTCTCCCCAGAGGATATCTGTCTCCTTGCCAAGTTTACGAGTTGAAAGTCTAACTGAAGAGATTATGGACCAGATAAGCCGGGTAAAGCGCACCGGATTCACCATAGCTCCTGAGGCAGGCTCGGAAAAATTGAGAGCCTCGCTTAATAAGACTTTTACTGATAAAGAAATATTTGAAACAGTTGAAAAGGTTTTTGAGCATGGCTGGCGCCTTGTTAAACTCTATTTCATGATCGGCCTCCCAAATGAAACTGAACAGGACCATAAAGCGATAATCAGCCTTTCCAAAAAGATTCTCAAAATAGCCAAAACTGCCGAAAAACGGGCTAGAATAAATATAAATGTATCGCCCTTTGTACCAAAACCCCATACTCCATTTCAATGGGAAGAGCAGATAGGTTTTGAAAAAGCAACTGAAATTATTGAAAAAATAAAAGCCGAAACGGGCAAGGGCATAAATATCAGGTGGCACAATCCCAAAATGTCAACTCTTGAAGGCGCCATTTCCAGGGGAAACAGGGCAACGGGAAATGCCATATTCAACGCTTATAACAAAGGCTGCCTCTTTGATTCATGGGATGAGTTTTTTGATTTTGATAAATGGATCGAGAGTTTCGCTGAAGCCGGCTTGGACCTTGCTAAAGCCGCGAAATGGGCGCCGCTGAGTGACGCCGATCCGCCCTGGAGCATTATTGACGCCGGAGTTACAGAAGAGTTTCTTTTACATGAAAGACAAAAGAGCAAAGAATACGCCCCCACTACAGATTGCCGCGTTGAGGAATGTAATGATTGCGGAGTCTGTGGCGGCCAAATTGATATGATTCTCGCCGATA
>CAYSHR010000824.1:0-1645 GCA_964430795.1 uncultured bacterium | reverse complement strand
TCCAGGTAAAAAATAATCCCCTGTGAAAATCAAATTTTAATAATACCAATTACTCAGAGGCGCGCCATGGATTTTTTAGCTGACCGAAGAGATATGGAATTTGTTCTTTTTGAATATCTTCAAATTGAAAAACTCCTTGAATTTGAGAAGTGGAAGGAGTTCGACTTGGAGCAATTCAAGATGGTTTTGAATGAGGCGATTAAGTCAGCTACGGGAATTGTAGCGCCCTTGAATGCTTCGGGGGATGAGGAAGGCGCAAAGCTGGAAGATGGGCAAGTAACCCTGCCGACTGGATTTAAAGAAGCGTGGGAGAAATATCGTGATGGCGGGTGGACCGGCATGGCCAACAGTCCCGAATGGGGAGGTATGGGATTTCCTGAATCTCTTGGGCTGGCTGTCGGGGAACTATTCGTTGGCGCCAATTGCTCCTTTACAATGACTCCCGGCTTGACCAGAGGCGCCGCGGCTGTTATCGAGACTTTTGGCGACCAATGGCAGAAAAAGACATTTGTTCAGAAGATGTATTTGGGGCAATGGGCCGGCACCATGTGCCTTACCGAACCCCAGGCAGGCAGCGCGGTGGGTGATGTGAAAACTTTTGCCAGGCCAGACAAGGACGGCGCCTGGTCAATTAATGGAACAAAGTTATTTATCACATCAGGAGATCATGATCTGACAGAGAATATTATACACCTCGTCCTTGCCAGGACACCTGACGCCCCCGCTGGGATTAAAGGGATAAGCCTCTTTATCGTCCCCAAATACAAGGTAAAAAAAGACGGCGCCATGGGCGATTTCAATGATATTGTCTGTACGAACATCGAACATAAAATGGGAATACACGCCTCACCGACCTGCACCCTCAATTTTGGTGATGATGGAAATTGCCTGGGATACCTTATCGGAGATATCAACAAGGGCATCATGTACATGTTCCACATGATGAACGAAGCGAGAATCGGTGTTGGAATGCAGGGAATGGCTCAGGCTTCACCGGCATACCAACTGGCCTTGAGATATTCCAAGGAAAGGGTCCAGGGCGCCCATATACTTGAGTTCAAGAATCCAAATGCCAGGCGTGTGGAAATTATTGAGCACCCGGATGTTAAAAGAATGCTCATGACTATGAAAAGCCTGGTTGAGGGGTGCCGGGCGCTGCTCTACTCAACCGCTTTTTTCTCGGATATGCTGGCCGGCACAGAAAACCGGGAATGGGAGAATCTTATTGATCTGTTAACACCGGTCTGCAAAGCATATTGTACGGATATGGCCTTTAAAGTCACCGAGCTTGCCATTCAGGTCCACGGCGGATATGGATATTGCACCGAATATGGAGTGGAACAGTATTGCAGGGATGTTAAAATCTCTTCCATTTACGAGGGCGCCAACGGAATTCAGGCTCTGGATCTTGTAGGACGAAAGCTGGGAGCGAAAGGAGGCATGCTGTTTATGAGCTTCCTGAATAGGATAAATGTTTTTATTGGCAAAAATAATGCCCATCCCGCTCTTGCCGACCTTGTTAAAGAGTTGGACGACACAAAAAATAAACTTGCTGAAGCGACAATGAGTTTCGCCGCAATGGGCAAAGAGAATCCTCTATTCCCTATCTCATATGCCACGCCCTATCTAAAGATGTTCGGAGATG
>CAYSHR010000823.1:0-1645 GCA_964430795.1 uncultured bacterium | reverse complement strand
GAAAAAGGTCATATCCTTTCTTTGATAAAAACAAAGATTGTTTAAGAACATGCTCTTCCTTCGGTCTCGATTTGGGGCTCTATGGATGACGGCACTATTCTGGAACCGGCGGGCATGCCAAAAAGAACCAGAGCATTTTTAAAAGTCCAGGATGGGTGTGATCATAATTGCGCCTATTGCATTGTACCCTTAACAAGGGGGGCAAGCCGCTCTGTAAGTCTCGACGATGCCGTCTCTGGTTTTTTATCACTGGCTGAAAAAGGATTCAGGGAGATCGTCCTGGTCGGCATACACCTTGGCGACTGGGGACTGGACCTGCCGGCGCCTTTAAAACTCGCCGATCTTGTTGATAAAATTACCTCTCTTAATGACAGTTGTAGAGTAAGGCTTTCATCTATTGAGCCACCGGAGATTGATAAAAAGATCATCTCCCTTGTGGCTGGCAGAAAAACTTTATGCCGCCATCTTCATATTCCTGTTCAAAGCGCCGACGACAATATTCTAAAATCCATGAACAGAGAATATGATGCTGATTACTTGTGGGATATTTTTAATGGAATCCATGGGTCCATCCCCGGCGTGACCCTGGGTACGGATATAATTGTCGGGTTTCCGGGGGAGACTGAAAATGATTTTCAAAAAACCTATTCCTTTGTCAAGGGCGCCCCTTTGTCTCACCTTCACATTTTTCCTTTTTCAAAGCGGCCGGGCACTGCTTGTGAAAAAATGGAAAGGGTCGTTGAACCCGCTGTTATAAAAAAGCGGGCGGCCGCTCTGAGAGCTTTAGGCATGGAGAAGAAAATCGACCACTATAAAAAATTTATCGGAAAAACCCTCCAAGTGATTTGTGAAGGGAAAAAGAAAAACGGCTTGCACGGTGGAATGTCTGATAATTATATTCCGGTTTTTTTTGATGGTCATATAGAAGCAGGGCGTCTTGTGGAGGTAAAAATTGAAAAAGAAACGGTCAATGAACAAACCGCCGCTCTTGTAGGAAAGCTTTAATCTCCCGCCTACTCCTGGTCTTCAGGAGGTTCGGTATTTATATAAAGAAATCGTGATATCTGGTTTGACTGGTTTCCTTCCTCATCTTCAATCACGATGAAGTAATCACCCTGATAGCCGTCCATCATTCTAATGGTAAAAGAGATGGAACCGGCTGTATCGGAATCGCTGTCAACATCTATGTTCTCGGCGTCCAGGATTATGTTGTCCCCGGCCTCGTTTACAAGGTAGACAAGTATGGTGGGATTTTCCATATCGCCGTCATGGTCTTCCCAGCCAAAATAGAAAGTGGCGTCTTCGTAGAGTTCCGCGGGCTCGGGCCAGATCTCAAAGCTGTTCTCGAAAAGAAAAGGCGCCAGATCCTCATCGTCCGCACTGCCTCCGCGCCCGCCACATGAACAAATCAAAACCAGGCTCAGGCAAAAAAGGGATAAAATAATAATAAATGCGGTTGCTCTTTTCATCTTGCCCTCCACCGATACTCTCTGGTTTATTAATGGCCATGATGTTGCCATAAAATAGTAATAACAGGCAAGGAGAAAGTCTAAAGCTGTAAAAAAAAGCGATGTTTTACTGTTCAAAGGCGTAATCGTTCAGTTACAAGGGGGCTTTTGGGAAAAGGGGGGAGATGTACTTGTTA
>CAYSHR010000822.1:0-1649 GCA_964430795.1 uncultured bacterium | reverse complement strand
CCCCTCTGCTATGGATTCCGCATGTATCTCAAATACGCCGCCAGCCCCATGGAGATCAGAACCACCACAGGCAACAAAGAGGCGGAATTTGACAAGGGCGTTTTAAACTCTGTTTACACCGCGAATATAACCGCCGCCTTTATGCCCTGGTCCTGGCTTGCCATGGGCGCTGATGTCCCTGTTCATATTAATGCCAGAGGTTACCAGTTTACCGATGTGGAAACCGGGGAAGAGAGCTCTGACGGCCTTACCTCGGATTTCAAACTTGGCGACATCAAAGCTGAAATGAAATTCACCATGGTAAATATTGACAAGACCAGGGTTGGTCTTGCTTTGGCCCCTTTCGCCACTTTCCCAACCGGCGCCCCTGATATGTTTCTTGGCGAGGGCACTACCAATTTTGGAGGCAAGCTGCTTCTTGAGGTTGACGCGGTTATTTTCAATATCGCACTTAACGGCGGCTACCTCTATCGCTCATCCAGAGACATCTTCGGGGTTCCTCTTGGAAGTTCCTATCTTTATGGCGCCGGTATAGGAAGAGACTTCAGCAACGGCCTGGGTTTCTCCATCGAATCCTTCGGCTCATATCTTGACACCAGTGATGTCAAAGTGGAAAAAGGAGAGAGCGCCCCTGAGGAGCTTCTTGGAAATCCCACAGAACTTCTGGCTTTTCTCCGTTACACATTCCCAAATAAGATTCGCCTGATTGCCGGCGGCGGCGGTGGAATTACATCCGGTGTCGGCGCGCCCAGCTATAGGATTGTCGGCGCCATCGACTATCACCCCGACTGCATTCCGCCTACAACAGGGCTGTTGATTATCGACGTGGTCAACCAGCAGGATATACCCATCGGAAAAGCGACCCTGATAGTAAAGAAAACAAAGTCCGGAACCTTTAAAACGGACAAAAACGGCCACTTTGAACGTGAAGCAACCGAGGGCGATTATGCCATTTCCGCCGCGGCCAAAGGATATCTGCCGGGCACAGGCAAGGGAGTCGTTGTCGCGGGCAAAACCACCAACGTCAAAATCGTACTGGCGCCGGTGCCCAACCCCACTACTCTCTCGGTTAAGGTGGTTCACAAGAAATCCGGTAAACCGATTCCAAACTCAGTCATTGTAATCAAAGACCTGGGAACCGGAAAATTCACCGGCCATAAGGCTGCTGACGGAACCTGGAGCGGCGAATACACACCCGGCAAATTCCGCTTTATCGGCGTTGCCAAAGGATACGAGAGGGTTGAGCTTGACTCTGATGTAATCAAGGAGAAGGCAAATACGGTTACTATCAGATTGCGCAGAAAGATCATCAAGATCGGTAAAGTCCAGTTCGCTTTCGATTCCGACAAACTTCTGCCCCCCGCCTTCCCGGTCCTTGATGATGTTGTCAAAAAGATCAAAAACGCTGACTTTAAGTTCAAGAAGGTTATGATTGAAGGGCACACCTCATCTGAAGGCAGCGATGAATACAACATGAAATTATCAACACGCAGGTCCACGTCAGTGAGAAAATATCTCATTTCAAAGGGTCTGCCCGCGGAGCTTCTGGAGATCGCGCCCTTTGGGGAGGCCAAGCCCATCGCGCCCAATGATACCGAAGCGGGCAAAGAGAAAAACCGCCGCGTCGAGTTTATCTTCGAAGAGTAAAC
>CAYSHR010000821.1:0-1656 GCA_964430795.1 uncultured bacterium | reverse complement strand
CACCTGCGCTCTTGAGCAAAGCGTATATGCCCATAAGATTCTTCAAGAGCATGGTATTTTTACAGTGGGTCTTTTTGTCACCGGTTTTCCGGGACATGAGCAATCTGATTACGAAACATTGAGAGCCGCGCCAAAGGTCTGTGATATGGTGGCGCCGGTTATGTATATGCCCTTTGTTGCTACTTCAGGCTATAAAAAACTTCTTGATTCCGGTGCAAAAATAAGGGACTGCTTTTACCACGACAGAAGACTGGCTTCCTTTACAAAAGCAGGGCGCACCCAGGAAAATCGAATCATATGGTATTACATTTCCATGGAATTGAGCTTAAAGTTCATCGCTAAATTAATTAGTGGAAGCCAGGTCCAGCGCCAATACGTCAAGCAACAGTTTAAATCAGCCATCAAGGCGATATTTATGGATTTTCGACCGAGGCATTTTGCCGCTACCTTGATACTGGGCTTGCCCTTCTTTTCAATTGACAAAAAACTTGAATTTCTTAAAAGAATCTATCTCTCTGATTCTTTTGTCAAAACTCTTGCGAGAAAAAAATAATAGTAGCGGCTGGTAATATCGGTCCGCCTTTGACTTGACGCCCTGATAATGTTAACTTTTTGTTCTAATATTTCGTTACAAATTGGTTTGCGACCAAAAAACACCTGGATTAAAAACGTTGTGAAATTGCCCGGGGTTCTAACAAAGGACGATAAAATTAAAGGGGCTGAAAAAGACCGCCGTTACGCTCCTCTGTTTCTTCTGGGCTCGTCCCTGATGGTAATTGTTTGTACATTGACAAACATAATCGGACTCCACAACCTCAACGCGTTTCTGTCAACCTTGCCCATATCCGCTTTCATTGGATTATATTGGTATTCAGTCTATAGCAGGAAATAATATGTGGCTTTTCGGGATAATCTTTTTTGCCTTTATTTTGCTTCTTATTCATTGTTATTTGACCCGGGGGAAAAATTACACTCTCAAGATATTCCTTGGTGGAATTATTCTTTTTGTCGCGAAAGAGATTCAAAACCAGTTTAATTATCCGGTTCGGTATGTGGCTGGAGAGAACAGCCTGAATTTTCTACACGTACCCTGGGCGGTGGTTTTCGGCTGGGTCTTCGCTCTATATGTCGGGTGGGTTATCAGCGAAGGACTGCTTTACAGATTCAGTCCCAAACGATATGGCAAAATATTTCCCACAGTAGGGCTTGCCTCAATTATCGTATTTTTTATCTCCATGACCATGGAAGTTACAGGGACTCAAATGGGATGGTGGACCTGGGAAGCCGATAGTATAAGTCTGTTTCGCCCGATAGTCCTTGGTCTGCCCTTGCTGATTTACATGGAGTGGATGCGGGTCTGTTTCACAATTCTGACCTATGTCGCGCTCCTGGAATTCTCTCCTTTGCGGAAAGACAAGCTTAGGTATGCCCACCTTGCTTTTGCATTCATTATTACCATGCCGATTCGTGGTCTGGAGATATCTCAAAAAGAACAGTGGGGTCATAAATGGATACTGGACAACCCCTCTTTTTTGATTCCGGGGTGCATAATATTCGCACTGATCGCGGCAATCATGATCAAGTATCGAAAGCCATGGACGGAAATCTATCTTTTCACTTTCAAAAACTTGCTTTATCTTAATAAGTATTTTCTGA
>CAYSHR010000820.1:0-1657 GCA_964430795.1 uncultured bacterium | reverse complement strand
CAAGAGAGTCGGCTATCTGCCTATTTTGCAGGTCCGCTTTTTCATCCATGGCAGTGTCGGCAATATTCTCCACAAGGGGCCTGGCCGCCCTTGCCAGCGTATCATCCCAGATTGGGGGTTCGACATTATTCTCCTTGCAGAGTTCGTCAAAAGTTCGATAAAGGAAATTTTCATCCTTACTTGATCCGTCATAACCTTCCCGGTCTCCCGTATAATCGAGATTTCCCCAAAAAAATCTTCCTACCGCAAAAAAAGAGATTATAAGGATGAATAATATGAGAACGCGTATCTTCGACATAAACAAATCCGATGATTAAAGTATCTTTAAGACAAATAGTACAAATGATGAGAGTTAAATACAAGGACCCATTGACTAACAACCCCACCCTTTGTAGAGTCCGCCTTTAAATTATCAACAAGGGTTATCGGCAATGAACAAAAAAGATATTAAAAAATTTACCCAGGAGGAATTGACCGGGGAATTATCCGGCATGGATAAAAGGCGTTTTCGGGCAAAGCAGATATTTAAATGGGTTTTCAAAAAAGATGTCCGTGATTTTTCCGAGATGACCAATCTCACCAAACCCTTCAGAAAAGAACTTGACGAAAAATATTATATAAACCGATTTGAACTTATAAAAACCCAGACTTCTGATGATGGAACGAAAAAGCTCCTTTTCCAGTTGCATGATAACCAAAGAATCGAAACAGTGCTGATTCCCGGTCCGGCAAATCGCACCACATTGTGCGTATCAACCCAGATTGGCTGTAAGCTTGGCTGCCTCTTTTGCAGAACAGGCGCGGGAGGATTTTCCAGAGATCTTACAACAGGTGAGATTGTGGAGCAGGTCCTTGCCTCCAAAAGAGAATTGAATAAGGACGAGAGAATATCCAATGTCGTGTTTATGGGAATGGGCGAGCCTCTTTTAAATTATGACAACACCGTAAGAGCCATCAAGATTTTTTACGATGATGACGCCTTTAATTTCTCCGTCAGAAAAATCACCCTCTCCACCGCCGGAATTCCCCATATGATAGAGAAGCTGGGTGAGGATATTGAGTTAAGCCTCGCTATTTCACTCCACGCGGTGGATAACGAAAAGCGAACTTTTTTGATGCCCATAAATAGAAAGTATCCCCTGGAGTCGCTTTTTGAGGCATGCAAAAACTATCCTCTTGGCCCAAGGCGTAGAATCACTTTTGAGTACCTGCTAATTAAAGATATAAACGACTCGGACGACCATGCGAAAAAACTGGCCAAACTTTTAGCGCCGCTAAAATCGAAAGTAAATCTAATTGTCTTTAATCCTTTTGATGGCTGTGATTTTGAACGCCCTTCCGATCAAAGGGTTGAGGCTTTCCAGAATATACTCATAGACCGGCATGTGCATACCATGGTGAGAAAATCTCGGGGAGAGGATATATTGGCCGCTTGCGGTCAACTCAGGGCGGAATCAGGGTATAGGGTCAAGGGTTAAGGAACGGCTGGATTTGGGCTGGAAAGATCAGGGGCTGCGATCCCCATTTCCCTAGTATCATTGGAAAAAATATAAAGTCACGTTAATTTCTCCAAATTTATCCCACAACCTAAACGAACAAACCGGATATTTTAAATATATCATATCATTGCATCCTTTTTAAAATACCGTTAACTCCT
>CAYSHR010000819.1:0-1658 GCA_964430795.1 uncultured bacterium | reverse complement strand
AGCTTTTCAAGCGCACCGGAATCCGGCGGCGGGCATACCATAAAGGAGGCATCATTGTAGAAGCAGCCATCGGTGGCCAGAACATGTAAATGCGGGTGGAAATTTTGGAAATCACCAAAGCTTTGCACAGTGACTGCAGCACCGGCTTTGGCATCGTCATAGGGTACGGCTTGAGTCAAATAAATGAAGCAGCGTGGGTTCGATGATGTTTTCTCTTGACAACCACGTCAAATGGTAATACCCTTATCGTCAGGTATTACCTTTTTGGTGAAAAGGAGGAATGTAATGCAATTAAGTTCAAGAATAACGACCAAGGGCCAAGTAACCGTTCCCAAGAAAATCCGGGATGAGTTGAAGGTAAAATCCGGAGATGTCATTCAATTCGTCAGGAAAGGGGGGGATGTCGTTATTAAGCCGGTAAAGACGCTGTTGGACCTTAAGGGCGTTATCAAAACAGATCGAAAACTGGAAGATTGGGATTCGGCGAGAGACATGGCAAGAAAACAGGTTGTAAAAAAAGTCATGGAGAGCTTGAAATGAAAATCCCGGTTTGTTTCGTGGACACCAATGTCTTTGTCAGATACTTGACGGCGGACGATGAGATTAAAGCCGAAGCGGTTGAACATTTGCTTATCCGCGCAAAGAATGGAGAGATCAAGCTAATTACGTCCCATATAGTTATTGCCGAGTTGGTGTGGGTTTTAAGCTCATTTTACGAGATCGAGGACTCGGCCATAGCCGATCTTATACGCTCTATCCTGCTCACGGAGGGACTGACAGTCGATAATGGAGATTTTCTTGAGAGTGTTCTGAAAATATTCGAAGCCGGGTCCATTGATTTCATAGACGCCTACATAATTGGATATATGCGTTCTAAATGGCTTGCAAAATTATATTCTTATGACAAAAAGCACTTATCGAAATTTGAGGATATCAAAAGAATTGAGCCTGAACCCAAGGCGCTCCGGGAGAAAGACTCCCCCAATCCTGAACGGGATCAGTAATTGGTCGCCTTTCCAACAGAAAACTTATTCTTGTGAGAAACTTCATTGGTTTGAAGTTTTTCACTTCGTTTAAACTGGCCGTCCTTCGAGGCCAGCGGCGCCGCTTGTATGAAACCAGGATAGAATGGCATAGTTTTTTCCTCGTTCAAGTCGGCAGTTTTTCGGGCCGGCCGCGTTTGTATGACACTTCATGGGGATGCGGCCGCCGTTGGTATAGCCGTTAGGCTAAGGAATTATTCCCTATAAATCAGAAGGTTGCTATTGGGTTTTATTTGGAATTTGAGATTTGTTCCTTGGAATTTCCCCGCGTATTCCTGGTTGGAGCCCCTAATCACCATCTTCCCGACCGCGCTCGACTTGGCCTGTCGGCCATGGGGCAGCCGGGGCGCGGCAGTAGGCGTAGTCGTGGGGCATGTTTTCCATGTCGGTGTCGGTGAAATCGGCTTGATCCAGATTGGCTTCCGTGAAATTGGTTTCCTCGAGGGTGACTCCACGTAAGATGGCGCCGGTCAGGTTGCCGCCGATCATCACGGCGCGCAACATATACGCGCGCTTGAAGCTGCCGCCGGACAGGTCGCTGCCCTCGATATTGAGGTCTTTCAAGAGATAAGACATTGCTTTTTCAGCGCGGATAAATCGAAAACGGTGAATTGT
>CAYSHR010000818.1:0-1660 GCA_964430795.1 uncultured bacterium | reverse complement strand
ATATTGATGTAAGGGCTGATGCTTTGGTATGCCCTCACCATGGTTCAAATACATCAGCCTCCATCCCCTTTATTTCCGCGGTCAAGCCCCTGTACACAGTAATTCCTGTTGGGAGACAAAACTGGTATGGTCATCCTCATAAGGGCGTAATCGCCAATTATAAAAACGCCGGCGTTACTATTTACAGAACCGATGTTCACGGTACAGTAGAGATTACCTGCGATTCTGAACATATAAATATCTCGACTTTCCATAAGTAGCCTTCAATGATAAAATTGAGTTTTTTATATGACAGGAAGTATAAATTTGGATTATTTAGCGGATTTTGACCCTGATAAATGTATAAAATGTGGTGAATGCTTTTCCAAGTGCCCTGTTATGAAACTTCCATTGGAAAAGGCAAAGATGGAAGTGGACAGGTTATCTAAAGGACAACCCGCTAAATATGTTACAAGAAAATGTGAAAGCTGTTTTGGGTGTAATTTCATATGCTCCAACAGGGCAAATCCGGCTCAAAGAATCCTTGATATCTGGCGCGAAAACGGGAAAAAGAAAGGGATTCCAGTAAGAGCTAAATATTTTGCGCCCAATTGTGAAACCAACTTTAGAACTTATGTCGTAAAAAGACTGCCCGATGATGAAAAAGAGTTGGTGGAATCCTGGAAAAGCCTCAAACCCAGCGATGAAATATTTTTTCCAGGTTGCAATATAATCACATCCCCCTATCTGACAAAAAGCAGGTTATTTGAAAATCAGAATATAAGAGGTTCTCTGTATCTATGCTGTGGTGAGATGTATTTTCGGACCGGACAAAATGAGGAGTTGAAAAAGACCGCCCGGCGCCTAAATAAATGGAGAGCTGAACTAGGTTTTCAGAAGATGATAATTCCGTGTACCGCTGGAAAAAACATGTTCGCCAATGTTTTGCCCCAATATGGTTTCAAGCTGGATTTTGAAATTGAGCACTTTCTTGAGACTCTTCTTAGAAAATTCAAAGCAGGGCAACTTAAAGTAAGAAACCCCATTGAAATGAACGTGACAATCCAGGATTCCTGTCATGGAAAGTTTTTTGGTGACCCTTTTATGGATATACCCAGAGAACTCCTTGCCATTATCGGCGCCACGGTTATTGAGCAAAAGCACAGCAGGAATAATGCTTTGTGCTGCGGTATAGGTGGAGGCTTCAGTCAGCCATCGGCTTATCATCCATTGGATATGACCCTTTCCACATTGAAAAACCTCAGGTCCGCCAATAGATCCGGCGCCGAATGTATTGTCGTCTACTGTGCCGGATGCTTGCAGATGCTTTCTGTGGGAAAGCTTATCTATCCAGCAAAAATAGCCGTTTTTCATATTCTCGAACTTATTCAGATGGCTATAGGAGAAAAACCTGAAAGAAAAAACAATAAAAGAGCTAAATTATTGCTCACCGGGACCGTTAAAAAGCAATTTCCGAAATTATTCTCAAGTGAACAGTTTTATTTTTCTGAAAAAGAAAACAGAAAAAAATAATCTATTGAGATCATTGAAAATATCAAATCTTTAGAATTGTGTTGTTGATTTTCGGTTCATTAAGTATACTTGTATGTACTATCGATGGAATAAAGGGGAATTAAATGGGTGTATACAATTTGCAAAGTCTTATCGAGGGATATCGCTC
>CAYSHR010000817.1:0-1661 GCA_964430795.1 uncultured bacterium | reverse complement strand
CCACCTATCAAGAAATATTAAATGAAACTCGGCAATATCTGGCAACTCAATTCCTGAAGCAACGGCAGCTGTCGATACTCGATGTGGCCTTTCGGCTGGGCTATAATGACTCAAGTAATTTCACCCGGGCCTTTAAACGCTGGTTCGGATTGTCCCCAAAGGAATATAGGGGGAGTAGTAGTTAAAATAATGACACCTTAAATCAGGGCGATCCGTATAATCGCGTGATCGCCCTCAGTTAATCCTGTTCAGGGCGCCCTGCCTTGAGCGAAGTCGAAGGGAATACAAGATTCGCCCCTGCGTTCGATTTATACCTCCCGTTGCATTCCCAAATTTTCGAAATAGTCCATAAGAATAAGCTACCAACTTCAATGACTCTTTTTTGGCGCATAATGACCTGAAAAGATCATTGAAACAATATAAATTCCTAGTCAACAGCTTATTGAACCATAATTTGAGCCAAGGATTTAACAAAAGAAAGGAGCAACATATTATGAAGAAAAAAATGTTAAGACAAAATATAACGGTCATGCTGGTTCTTTTAACAGGGTTATCCATTTTATTTCTTGGTTGCACCCCGCCTACGCCAAAGGCATATGAACCCCCTCCAAAAACAACCTGGATGCCTGACGGGTGCCGACCAGATACATCTCTAGAGCCAATCTTAGGCGCCCCAACAGAGTTTTTTAGAGCACTTCATGGGGATACCATGAATAGCGATGAGGTATCGATCGCTCTTGCTCCGGTTTTTGAGCTTGATTGGGTTGTAGAAGAGCAGATGATTTTTTATGAAGCCCCGGTCTTTGACCGGAACGGCAATATTTATTTTTGTCCCTTGTGGCCAGGTGAACAGGTCATCCTCGTTTCTATTAATCCCAATGATGGCACCAGGCGATGGGCAAAGACCGGGTTCAGCAACGGCGGTGGGCTGGTTGTGCTTGATGATCCTGCTAATCCTGATGACCAGATCATTTATGTGGGAACCTATGATCAGGCAATGGCTGTTAAACCGGATGGAACCGTAATCTGGAATAAGCCTACAGGGCTTACAGCCCTTACTTCGGAAAGTGATCCAGTGGAGACCCACTGTTATGGTCTCAACTATCATGTGCAGGCAGACGCCCTTATCGGTGTCACAGGAGATGGAAATATCTATGCTCTAGACCGGGCCACCGGCAACCAGCTTCTTTCATCCCCCTATACTCTATCGGGTGAACTCTCTCCGCAAGCGGCCCCAATAGCGCTGCCAGAAGACGTAAAACAAAAGGTAAACGATCTTGTCAGGCCTTTGGTTGGGGGATTATCTCCAGATGTAGAAAAGCCATATGATATGATTCTGAGAATTTTACTCGGAAATGAAACAAAGGTGGCCAATTATCATGCTATCGATACCCATACCGGCTACATCTGGGTGAATGCAACAGCGCCGGATGGTGAAGATGGAACGGTTGACGGAATATCCGAATATGGCGCCCTTTACCGTCTAGAACTGAATACATCAGGCGGACTGCCCTATTCGATAAGTGAGAGTTTCCATACCTCTTTTGAAGGAGGTTCCGCCACTTCGCCTGCCGCCCTTGCAGATGGGTCGAGAATATACATTGGAGCATTGCTGTCCAAAATATTCTGAGATCGGTCTTTTCGGAGGCCTAACCCGTCGA
>CAYSHR010000816.1:0-1663 GCA_964430795.1 uncultured bacterium | reverse complement strand
TTTTTTCAATACCTGAAGTTGAACATACAACTGGATTTGTAGTCCCGGAAGCCACCATAAAAGAACTGTACAAGATCACCGCTGAGAAAAAAGCCATGAATTCCCTGGGCGCTTTATATAACCTTGTAACTCTTTTTAACGGTTTTGCCTCTTTTGAAGAGGGAAAAACCATGGGACTCGCTCCTTATGGTGGTGATAGATTCCTTTCTCTGTTTGAAAAGGCAGTCGATTTTGACCATGAAGGCTACCTGATCGCTCCCGAATTTCAGCCCTTCGATTTGAGGGGGAGACTTTTTCATTCAGCCTTTCTGCATTATTTCGGGTCACCGAGAAAAAATGAGGAACAGTTGCGAACTCTGGATGCTGATATGGCCAAAGGCGTGCAAGTCCAACTTGAAAACTCAATGGTCAAATTGAGTTCCAACTTAAGAGAGATTACAGGACAGAAGAACCTTTGCGTGGCCGGAGGCGTTGGCCTGAATTGCGTGGCGAACCAGAGAATATTCAAAGAGGCCGGTTTTGAGGATTATTTCTTTTGTCCCTGCGCCGGAGATGACGGTGTTGCCCTTGGCGCGGCACTCTGGGCATGGCATATAAAAAAAAGTGGGGATAAGCGGTATGTTATGCTCCATCCATTTTTTGGTAAGGATTATCTGGAAAGTGACATTCTAAAGGCCATCGATCCTTACAGAAGCATTCTTAATGTCTACAAATCGGATGCTGTTGAGTTTGAGACGGCACGACGTCTTTCAAAAGGCGAAACCATCGGATGGTTCCAGGGCGGCGCGGAATTTGGTCCAAGAGCCCTTGGCCACAGAAGCATCTTGTTTGATCCCAGACAGAAGGATGGAAAAGATATTTTAAACAGGAAGATAAAACATAGGGAATCTTTTCGCCCTTTCGCTCCAGCGGTTCCGGAAAAACGGGCTGGAGAATTCTTCCATATGGATTTGCCTTCGCCATTTATGCTGCGAGCGGTAAAGGTCAAAACACCGGACCGGCTGCCCGCCATAACCCACGTTGACAATACGGCCAGGGTTCAAACGGTTTCCGATGTCCCTGAGCATAAAAGATTTTACAGGCTTTTAAGAGAATTCGAGACCCTGTCCGGCGTGCCGGTTCTTCTAAATACAAGTTTTAATATTGCCGGTAAGCCAATTGTGGAGACTCCTAAAGATGCTGTAAGGTGCCTGCTGGAAACACGCCTTGACGCCATTGTAATCGAGAATTTTATCATTACCAAAAGGGAAAAGGAACTCTCTGACCGGATTGCCGACCTGAAAAGCCAACTCAGGAAAACAAAAGATGAGGCGGAGAATTTCAGACAGGAGCTTTCCTTGATAAGGGGCTCAAAAGGATGGAGATTACTTACCTGGATCAACAAGCATCTAAGACCCTGGCAAAAGAAAGGAAAACCAAATATTCTATAACCGGCGAGCCGCCGGCGGCAATAATCCGACGACACCTTCTTATGGATAGAAACCTGTCATGAAAGGACGTAGAAACGTGGGCAAGCTGAGGCTTGACCCACGCCACCCGTCGCCGTGTAGCACTTTTCCAAAGTAGGGGCACGGCATGCCGTGCCCAAATCTGAAAAGTAAATCATCCTTTCCTGACTTCCGCGCTACCCCTTTTTATGTGTCGTAAGTACTTGAAATTACAT
>CAYSHR010000815.1:0-1664 GCA_964430795.1 uncultured bacterium | reverse complement strand
CGACCTCAAAAAAAATATCCCATGGCGGCCCTTCAAATACGGCAGTCATCTTTAACAAATCGGCAATGCCCTCCTTTGGGGACAAGGGAGGCCCCTGAACTGTCACGGTATTCCTTGTTCGCTATTCTGCGGTTCAAAAAAGTGTACCGGGGTATCCACGTAGCGCAAGTAGCCGCAATGTGTTAAAGTAAAGGCATGCGAGATGCCAATAAGCTTGTCGCTGGAATCAACTATCCACGAACTTTGCGGGAGTTCGACAACTTTTTGGCTCATCGCAGATTAGTGGGGAAAACAGAAGCGTTTGACCTCTGATGACATCTCCGGATTCCAAAGGGAAACGTATTTTTAGTGATATTCCAGCCGGTTATGATTGAATTGCTCAAAAAAATTCACAGCCCCACCATAGCGCCGGCAGGATTCCCCACTAATCCGCGATGAGCCATTTCTTTCCAAACGCGGTTGAAACTGAGACTACAACTTATCGGGCTATTGTTGACGCCCCCGGCGCAGATTGAACAACTTGCGCTAAGTGGATACCCTGTAAAGTGTAAACTACCTTTGCCTGTAACGAAGGGTGTCGCCATTTTATAGAAAGGTAGGGATAAAAATGATTCTTCAAATCATTGTCATCGCAACGGTGGGCCTATTTTTTCTGGGCTTCATCTTGTATGTGGTCGGCCTCTATAATGACATCGTCCGGCTATCGCAAACGGCGGACCAGAGCTTCGCCAACATCGACGTCATCCTCAAGCAACGTCACGACGAGCTTCCCAAACTGGTAAACGCCTGTAATGCTTACATGAAACACGAGCGTGAGGTTTTGGAGAGCCTGACCCGGTTGCGAACCGGATACGAGCAGGCTGGCGGAACAGACGCAAAAGTTCGGATAGAAAACGATCTCAACAAGGAAATGGCCAGGGCCCGCTGGGTTTGGGAGGGGTACCCGGACCTCAAAGCCGACCAGCAATTTCTACAGATTCAAGGCCGCATATCGGATCTTGAGACCAGGATCGCCGACCGCCGGGAACACTTCAACGCCAGCGTAACCCATTACAACATTTTAATCGAGCAGTTCCCCGCACTGCTGTTGGCCAAAACTTTTTCCTTTACGCCGAAACCGGTCCTGGAAATAGCCGAGGGGAAAAAAGCAAATCTTAAACCCTTTGCCAATACTTAGGTCTTTTCCATGAAGCGGCTTGTTTTCGCCATCTTCTTCATTTTTATCCTACTTGGGGGCCTGTTTTCTTTTAGATTTTATCACAGTTTCCATGTTAAAAATCGGAGCGGGCCTTGGGCGTCGATCTGTGACTTTGCATTCATGATGCATTCCTATTACCTGCGGGATATGGAAAGGCCTGTGCCAAAGGCAGACGCCCAAGACAGGGATTCGATACTGCGCAGGCTCGAGCCAGGTAAATATTGGGAGGTTCGTGAGATGGCCGTGTGGCGGCCCTCCAAAATGCCGGCAGAACTTGTCGTGCCATATCTGCTGGAAAGGCTGGACCCATCATATGATATGGGCCGTTTCGAAGCCGCGATCTCGGCCCTCGGCCTGATGAAAGCAGGCCACGCCGTTCCTCAATTGATCGAACTCCTTGAAACATCAGACAATTTCAAGGTGCGGGGCAAGACCATCAAAACGCTTGGCGAAATTGGCGATTCTC
>CAYSHR010000814.1:0-1666 GCA_964430795.1 uncultured bacterium | reverse complement strand
ATCCCGCCTTTGTGGTTCAAAAGAGCAACTTCGGTTTTTGAAGCTCCTCCATCCACGCCAATGTAATATTTTCTCTTCATTCCCCGATCTTTCAGTGGCGAAAAACCTCTCTTATTATGGCTGATTACCTTACCAGACTCGGGGTATCCGGTCCAGTTTGACAAACAGGAGGTGATGTATTAAAAATCAGTCTCTTTATGATTCGTTGGCTTTTTCGACCCTCTAAACAGGGCAAACACATGAGAGAATATGAACAATATCATTAAATTACTTTTTCTTTTGATCCTACTTTTTACCATAGGCTTCTCCAAAACATTTGCCGGTGATAATAAATTTACTCTATTTGTTAGTGTTTTACCTCAGGCATATTTTGTTGAACGAATTGGCGGCGCTCATGTTGACGTGAAGGTGTTGGTAGGTCCTGGTTTATCCCCCGCGACCTATAGCCCATCACCAAAACAGATGGCTGCTCTTGCCAAATCAAAAATCTATTTTACCATCGGCGTACCTTTTGAAGAGAAACTACTTAATAAGATTTCTTCCTTTGGAAAAAGTATAAAGATTGTTAAAACCAATAAGAGTCAAAATCACACGGCGAATCCCCACCATGATGGCAGCAGCCATGATCCTCATGTATGGCTGGACCCAATACGGGTAATTGAACAGAGTGAAATCATTTGCGATGAGCTAATTAAAATCGACCCAAAAAACTCCCGGGAGTATTTAAACAATTTGGATGATTTCAAAAATGATCTTCTTTCTCTTGACAGAAGATTGAGAGAATCACTTATGCCCTTTAAAGGGCGCAAGTTTCTGGTTTTCCATCCCGCATACGGCCACTTCGCGAAAGCCTATGGCCTTATTCAATACTCTGTGGAAAAGGACGGAAAAGAACCTGGTCCAAAACAGATTGCCTTATGGATCGACACCGCGAAAAGAGAGAAAATAACTCTGATAATTGTTCAGTCCCAGTTTGCTACCTCCTCCGCCAAAATAATCGCCAAGGCAATAGGCGCTACTGTAATCCCCCTGGATCCTCTTGCCAAAGATTACATATTGAACATGGAGAAAATCGCGGGCGCTATTTCCAAATCCATGAAAGTAATAAAATGAAGAATGAACAGAAACTCATTGCGAAAGTCGCCAATGTCGGTTTTTCATATAATGGGCGCCAGGTTCTGGCCTCAGTAAGTTTCGAAGTTTATAAAAATGATTTTATCTGCATAGTAGGCCCTAATGGCGGAGGAAAAACAACTCTGCTCAAACTCTTGTTGGGAGTTGTAAATCCAGGTATTGGAGAAATAAAAGTATTCGGCAAAGCACCTAAGGAGGCGAGCCACAGAATCGGATATATGCCTCAGCAGACAAGTTTTGATTCCAGTTTTCCCATATCAGTAATGGAAGTGGTTCTTTGTGGGAGATTAAAAAAAGGGCGCTGGTTTGGTCGTTATAAAAATCGTGACAAAGAAATTGCCCTTGAAGTGTTAAAAAAAGTCGGTATGGATGATTACTTGGACCGTTCTTTTTTTAATCTATCAGGAGGGCAGAAACAGCGTGTGCTAATCGCCAGGGCCATGGCCGGCAAACCAAAACTCCTTCTTATGGATGAACCAACCGCCAACCTGGATACCGAAAGTGAGTACGAGTACTTTGAACTTTTGAATGA
>CAYSHR010000813.1:0-1670 GCA_964430795.1 uncultured bacterium | reverse complement strand
AGTTCTTTGTACGGATTTCACTCCTATATCCAGACGCTGCTGGGACTTGATTAGCGTTACTTGAAAAAAAGCCGCCCTTTCTCTTTAAGGGCGGTTTTTCTTCTAATTGCCCCTGTCATTCAATTTGTCACTCGTCACTCCTTTACGCCTATGGCAAGGGTCATTATCACGGCTTCCCTTTCATTCTCCAGGCCAACAAGGGCGGCCATCTCCTTGTCAAAAAACGCGCCTATGCCCACGCTGCCAAGACCAAGGGAATTGGCCGCGAGATAGATTCTCTCTGTTGTCCGGCCGATCATTATCGCGCCATATCTTAATCCTCTCGCGCCTCTTTTTTCTTCGAGCTCTTTTATCGGTATGGATAAGATCACCTGGAAAGCGCACGTAAGGGCGGCTTTTTGAGACAAAGACGCGGTGCCGATTTTCTCTTGAACATGCCCTATATATATAGGAACAAGGCTGTGGGACTTTGGAATGTACTTATAGATTCCCTTTTCCAGGTCATGGACATTTGATATTGCCACATAAACTGATACCGGGTCATCAGGCCCGAAACTGAAGCCGCCGCCCATTTTCATAAAGGCGGAAAACTTTTTAAGGCTCACTCCGGCGCCGGTGTAACGCCGTACAGACCTTCTGGTTTGTATTGTCAAAGGCAGGGGCAAAGTAGAGAGGGTCTTCTCTCTTAACAAAATAGCACCGGGGAGATTGGCGCCGGCTTTATCTTTTTTGAGCATGGTTTTTACAGGATGAGTTTCGGTAGTAATTCTTTTCAGATATGTCGCGCCGTGAAAAAGGTCGATAACCGGCCCGGCCCGACCCCCTTTTAAACCCTTGGTCCAGGGCTTAAAATTCGGGCTTGGTTTAGCTTCGTCGGAGCTTGTTTTTGACCCTGCTATTCCAACAGCCGCCACAGCTATCACTCCCTCCTCATTCTGGTCAAGTCGCAACAATTCACCAAGTCGATCATCGTCAAAGCGGTAGAAAGCCTCGGCCCGAAATTCCATTGCCGCGGAAGCGAGCATGGCGTTTTCAAGAACGCATCCCGCGTCAACAAGACTGTAGAGATATCCCCGGTCTCCATATTTCCAGACTGTTCTAAAAAAGATGGTTGTAAAAATCAAAGTGGCGGCGGACCTTTTTACAAGGACGCCTCTATCAACCGCGCTCTCTATCTTTGGGGTTAAATCATCCCTGTCAATAACATAGGCAAGAGTGTGATGCTCGATGTCGTAGTGATAGAGCCCTTTGGACAGGCCGATTACGTTATTTACAAGAACGTAGGTTTCCACAGGAAATAAGGCGCCGGCGGAAGGCGCGGCCCTAAGCTCCCTTTTGGGCTCGGTGATTCCTGTAGCAATAAACAAAAGGGTGGCCAGATCATCTTTGGTCATAGCTTTTGGAAGGGGATGATGGTTGCCTTGCCCCCGGCTTTTGACCACGTCATAAAAAGAAGGTCCGTCTTTTAATGCAGGCCGACTAAGAGGAACGCTGACTTTACTTGCCCAGGTTTTGTAAATCTCCGGTTTCGCGTCAAGGTCAACTCTGGTTTTTTCGCCAATGCTCCGCCTTGTCAATTACGCTTTTTCCAGATACCAGGAGACCGGGCTTTTTTCCATGTCTAAATATTCAGTGGACACGGGCGCCTCTTTTTCAAATTTTTTATCTGG
>CAYSHR010000812.1:0-1675 GCA_964430795.1 uncultured bacterium | reverse complement strand
ACAAAACTTTGTCATTGAATCCTGTCAGGGGTTACAAGCTAATAGACGGCTGGCAAAAAATGGAGTTCTCTGTTTCTGTTGATAAGGAAATGGAGCTTTGGACCTTCCCAGTTGAAACCGTTAATCAATCAGAAGGCGGCTATGAGCGAACTTACCAGGGAACGAGTTTTACTTTGCTAAAAGCCCTGGAGATAAAAGCGAAAACAACTGTATCGGTAAACATTATACTGGAAGTTAAAGAGGTGAAATAATGGCGGATGTTAAAGGGCGGTTTACTCTGGTCTTACACTCCCACTTGCCCTATGTGTTATCCCATGGACGCTGGCCTCACGGCACCGATTGGCTGAGCGAAGCCGCGGCTGAGTGCTATATCCCTCTACTTAATGTCTTTGAGAAGCTCATTGAAGAAAACATAACTCCCGGTGTAACCGTCGGTCTTACTCCAATTCTCTGCGAGCAACTGGCTGCCAAGGAATTCGTCGAGGAATTTATGGATTACTGCCGAACAAAAGTTGAGGCGGCCAAGGCTGATGAACAAGAGTTTTCTCTCACGGGCCAGGACCATCTTGCGGGACTGGCGAAAATGTGGACCAGCTATTATGAAGATACTCTTTCTGATTTTGTTAACAAGTATGACAAAAATATCCTTGCCGCTTTCAGAAAGATGCAGGACCAGGGCGCTCTGGAAATTATCACCAGCGCCGCGACCCATGGCTATCTGCCATTGCTTGGAAAGGATGAAGCGGTTGCCGGTCAGATCAGAACTGGAGTGGAAACATATAAAAAGCATTTTGGCAAACATCCTGTTGGCATTTGGATTCCTGAATGCGCCTACCGCCCTGCTTATAAATGGGACGCTCCTGTTGACGGGATCATAGACTCTTATGATCGACTGGGTGTTGAGGAAATTCTTTACGATAATGGAATCGCCTACTTCATGGTTGACCACCATCTTCTTGACGGCGGGAAGGCCGTGGGGACTTACGCGGCGAGATTTGACGCCTTGAATAAGCTCTGGGCTTCTTTTAATGAGCAATTTACCCAGATCGAAGGCGCCCCCCGCACCCCTGGAAAATCCTATTTTGTCTCCAGTAAGGACGATAAGGGAAAAGCCGTGGCAATTCTTGTTCGGGATCCAAAAACCGGCTTGCAGGTATGGTCCGGCGAATATGGTTATCCCGGTGATGGAAACTATCTTGAGTTTCATAAAAAACATTTTCCCGGCGGACATCGTTACTGGAGAGTGACCTCCTCAGACGCGGACCTTGGAGACAAACAGGAGTATTACCCAAAAGTCATTGAAGAGCGAATCCGTGAGAACGCGGACCATTTTAAAGACCTCGTAAAGTCAAGGTTGCTTGAGACAAAGGAGGAGCTTGGGCAGCCGGGTCTGCTTTGCGCGCCTTTTGATACTGAACTTTTCGGTCATTGGTGGTTTGAAGGACCAAGATTTCTTTATCACGTAATAAAAAATATCCATCATGATCCTGACATTGAGATGGCTACAGGCGCCCAGCAAATCGGCGATAATCCACCTAATGAGGTATTGCGAATTCCTGAAGGGAGTTGGGGCGAAGGAGGATATCATTACATCTGGCTCAATAAATGGACCGAATGGACATGGAAGCATGTATATGAATCCGAAACAACTTTTCTTGATCGCCTCAAAGAGGTT
>CAYSHR010000811.1:0-1677 GCA_964430795.1 uncultured bacterium | reverse complement strand
TAATAAATGGTATTGAAGGGCGGAGCCCATATGATTTTATAATCGAAGGGCCTTTGATCAGAATATATTTTTCATCGGGGCAAAGTTTAAACCCGAAAGATATCGATACAGATGCGGCGCTGAATGCGCGGTGTGTTCTGTATGATATTGAATTCTGGTATAATTCGGGATGTGATACATACCATTTTACAGAAACCCGCTCAAGCGGCCCGCCGTACCCGGCTCTGTAAAACCAGCCTGCGGGCTATCCCTTCCTGGATAAAATGAATTACTATCATTACCGGCTTTTTTGTGTTAAGATAGATGTAACTGGTCAGGTGGATAGACTGAAGGTGGAGGAAGGCTGAAGTATTTCAACCTAAACACCTGAGTGGTTTCCAAAAGACTTTATAAACCTATTTTATGGGAGTTGGTGGTGCGAATCATTTTTTTTGCAGGCAAGGGTGGCGTCGGGAAGACGAGCGTGGCCGCTGCAACGGGAATAAAAGCAGCAGAAATGGGACAAAAGACTGTGATTCTGTCTCTAGATGTGGCCCATAGCCTTTCGGATATTTTTGACCTTGAGAGGAGCCTGCTTGATAAGAACAAGGGTGACCCGATTAAGGTCAGTAACAATCTATGGATTCAGGAAATCGATATCCAGGAAGAGATGGAGAAAAACTGGGGGGATATCCATAAGTATTTATCTCTTCTGTTCAGTACAACGGGTCTGGACGAAATTTTGGCCGAGGAGCTTGCCATCCTTCCGGGAATGGAAGAGGTAACCCTCCTCCTTCATATTAACCGTTATGTCAGAGAAAAAAGTTATGATGTAATTCTTCTTGATTGTGCTCCTACCGGTGAATCTCTTAGGTTCATCAGTATTCCTACGGCACTCGAGTGGTATATAAGTAAGATATTCAAGATGGAAAGAACCATTGCAAAATATGTTCGTCCTGTGGCCAAAAAAATTTACGATATTCCTATACCCGGTGATGACTATTTTGTTGCTATCGAGCACCTGTTTGAAAAGTTGAAAGGCATTGATGGAATCCTGGTTGATCCGAAAATTACCACCGTACGCCTTGTTACCAACCCGGAAAAAATCGTTTTAAAAGAGACCCAGAGGGCATTCATGTATTTCTGCCTTTATAAAATGAATATTGATGGTATCATAATGAATCGAATAATACCTGATAATGTGAATGATAAATATTTTAAGTCCTGGAGAAAAACCCAGAAACAATACATAAAAAAGGCGGAGGAACACTTCAGTCCCATTCCCATTTTTCCCGTCAACCTGTTTAAGGCTGAGGTGCTTGGGCCTAAAAGCCTTAAGGTTTTGGCGGATCAAATATATTCGGAAAGAAATCCGCTGGATCTGTTTTTTGAAGGAGAACCGTATAATTTGAGTAAAATAAATGGAGAATACCGGCTTATGATAAAACTTCCCTTTCTTTCAAAGGAGGATGTTGAAATTAATAAGCTCTCTGATGAATTAATAGTTCGTGTGGGCAGTTTTAAAAAGCATCTAATGCTTCCAAGGCAGGTGGCTGCCTCAGAGTCGGTCAAAGCCAAAATGGAAGGCCAGCACTTGTGTATATATTTTAAAGGAGGCAATCATGGGTAAAGAAAAAGATGAGAAAGAGATACCGTTATGCCCTGTGGGTAAATTTTTTTCAGATTGGGAAAAGGCTG
>CAYSHR010000810.1:0-1681 GCA_964430795.1 uncultured bacterium | reverse complement strand
TCTCCCGGGAGAAATACCGTATCAATTCCTTGACACCATGCATACATACAGATAATTTTAAAAATGTCTCAGCCGCTATAGCATGGGATATGATAATTATAAGGGGCCTATATCGAAGTTCCTGGCAGGGTATAAATCTGAATTTTAAAATGGCAAAGAAACGAAAAACCATTAAGTCCAGCACCATTCCAAATGCTAAAGCATTTTATGAGCGAGGAATGGACTTGTACTTCGACGAGAATAACTACGTGGCAGGGTTAAAATTCTTAAATAGAGCTGCAAAAGCCGGTTATAAGCCCGCTTATGGGGAGATTGGAATAATCCTATACAGGGAAAAAAATGAAATAGAAAAGGCTGAAAAATGGTTTAAGAAAGCGGAAAAAGTAAATTCATTAGGCCCAGTGGCAACCTATGAGTATGGTATGCTATTTTATTTAGAGAAAGGAGATTGGGAGACCGGCTTAAAATATTTGCAACGATCAGCTAACAATGGGTGTGAATTGGCCTATGGGGATATCGGTTCAATCCTTTACCTTGAAAAAGACGAAATTGATGAAGCCATTGGGTGGTTCAATAAAGCTGAAAAGGCAAATTGCCTTTTAGCTCCCGCGGCATATTATTATGGGCTCATTTTAAATCTTGAAAAAAATGAAAGTCATCAAAGCTTGAAATATTTACGAAAAGCGGCAATAGAAGGGTTTGATTTAGCATATGGAGAATTAGGATCGATTTTATATCAGGAAAAAATCGACATAGATGAGGCTGTTAGATGGTTTGAAAAGGCGGAAGATGCCGGATGCCTTCTCGCACCACATGCATATGAGTATGGGATGCTTTTGATTGAGGAAAAGGGAGATTCAGCAAGAGGGAATATGTATTTAGAACGAGCTGAAAAAGATGGATATTAAACCAATTAACCTGTTGGAAGGAGGAGGATTTATGACAAAAGCGGAGATGATCGAAAAGATTGCAAAGGATGCGGACATATCAAAGGCGGCTGCAGCCAAGGCGTACGATTCATTCCTTGATGGAATAAAAGGAGGGCTGAAAACGCGTGGCAGCAAGGTAACACTTTTCGGTTTTGGTACCTTCAAAAAGGTTTATCGAAAAACCCGCAAGGGCCGCAATCCTCAAACAGGTGAGCAGATTAAAATCAAAGGCCGAAATGCCGTAACATTCAAGGCCAGTAAGAATTTAGCCTGATATAGCCAAAGACCATTTTATTAAGGCAGGGCGAATCCGATTATCGGATTGACCCTGTCTTTTTCATTTTGATCATGATATTTTAAAAATATACGAATTTACCAATCTTGAGCACGATTCACTGTTGAAAATGTATTACAGATTTTTGCGGAAATAATGTTCTTTATGGAAAAAGAAACCCTCATTAAAATGATGCATAGAGTTCTCAGAACAGATGCAAGTCTGGAATTTCTGTTAAAATTAAACATATCGGAACTTGAAACGCTTGTTGCTATTATCCGTGATCGCATTGGGCAGAAATCAGCGGATCTTGAATAAGGGGCAGCTTTTTAATATGAATTAATAGGGCAACACCTTGCAATCATGATTTCCCCTCCTATACCATATGTAGTATGCTGAAAATATTGCCAAAAAAACTGATTTAATCATAAAGTCCAAACCTGGAGCCATTCGCCAAATTTGATGTAACCTCAAGGTC
>CAYSHR010000809.1:882-1683 GCA_964430795.1 uncultured bacterium | reverse complement strand
GTCGTCCGTCGGCATCTTGCAAAAAACGGGGTTTTCGTTCAGACACTAATTAAGAAATGCACATATACCAGAATTCAGTTATTAAGAAAACACAATCTATTGTAACTTAATGCCGTTTCTTCTTTCTGGCATGGATCTTGAATAAAAACAGTCTGCTATCCAAATATGCCCGAATTGGCATTTTCGAACCGATAAAGACCTTATATTCTGCTCCGGCCTTTGCCCGCAGAAATTCAGGTTGTTTTAAAATGAAAATTTTGTCCCCCAATAAGCCGATTATATAAAAAGTAAATGGCAATAGTTTCTCTTGGAGTTTGTTAAAGGTGGACGAATACTTTCTTGCTTGACCAAAATCCTGATTTTCAGTATATGGGCTTGGGCATGTTGCCGGAATATATAAGCGTTTGTGAACCTGGGAACAGGAATAGAGAGACACTGAAGAAAAAAAGATAAGGCCACCGATGGCATTGACCTCTCGTAAGCTCGTGTTGAAGATGGGAGGACGGAGGGAGACAGAAAGCCTTTTCGATAATAGTGCCGAGGTCAGAACATCATAAGAGACCGTAGGCAATCAAGGAAAATGTTTTAGCAGAGCGTAATCTTTGTACAGGGGGAATGTAATTGGCATATACGCTTGAACAAACACACATTGATGGCATAAAGGAGGCTTTGCGGAGAGATCTTCCCGAAGCGGGAATTCATTGTGTTCTTCTGATCGATTTGGCGGGCAACATTATCGTCAATCATGAAAGCGGTGAAAAGAGACACGATATCTCATCTCTGGCAGTCCTGTCTGCGGCT
>CAYSHR010000809.1:0-872 GCA_964430795.1 uncultured bacterium | reverse complement strand
AATTTCGGGGCAGTAAACGCCTTGGCCAAAATCATAGGAGAGGACGAGTTTTCTCTGCTTTTTAATAAAGGGGAAAAGGAGAATATTCATTTCAGCAGGGTAATGAAAGAGTTTTTACTGGTTTCCATATTCGACCACGAGGCATCTTTAGGCCTTTTGCGTTTGAAGGTGGCTAAGGCAATCGGGAAGATCAAAGAAATTTTAGTATCCTGATATTTCAGGATGGGATTTTACTCCGATCTCTCTTTGGACTCCATGACTTGGTGAGAAAAACTACTTTGTGAGGTACTATCGGTTGGCATTTATTAATATGAAAAAAAAGGAGGTTCAGGTAAAGATAGTTTATGATGGTCCCGGTAGGGGAGGAAAGACTAGCAATTTAGAATGGATTTACAAGAGACTGAGCCACCGGATAAAAACGGAGATGGTAGCCATCAAAACCCACGGGGATCGAACTCTATTTTTTGATTTTTTCCCTTTTGAGATGGGAAAAATAAAAGGATATGATATTAAAATACAGCTATACACAGTACCTGGACAGGTCAAGTATAATGCCACAAGGAGGTTGGTCCTGAGGGGGGTTGACGGGGTTGTCTTTGTAGCAGACTCCGCGGCAGTCAGAAGAGAAAAAACCATTCTCTCCCTTCAAAATCTCAAAGAAAATTTGAACGCTTATAAGAAAGATATCTTCAAGATCCCTATTGTTTTGCAGTTTAATAAGAGGGACCTGGAAGAACTGGGCATCCCAATTCTACCCATTGAAACACTTGAAAAGGATCTCAACAGCGAGTTAAAGGCGCCTTCTTTCGCGTCCAGCGCCCTTTTAGGAACAAATGTGGTACAGACATTCAAGAAAATCGCATCAATGACCG
>CAYSHR010000808.1:0-1690 GCA_964430795.1 uncultured bacterium | reverse complement strand
ATGTCAATATGTTACGTTAAAATTTAGGCTAATTTCCTCGGGAACTTCGGTTTAGTCATTTTTGGCTGGAAAAACTTCTTCCGAAAGGTCGCTGGTAACGGCCCGCTTTTTCTTAAATCGATATATGGTAATAACAGGACCAGATACTAAGTAAGTGGCTGAGATGAGAAAGAGCATGATTTTGGGCTTATAGGCAATAACCATGGACATTAGTATAACAGCCACCAAAACATTAAACGGTTTTTGCTTTCTCAGTTCGAGTTCCTTGAAACTCAGGTAATTGATGGTGCTCACCATCAGAAAGGATAAAATGTAAATCAATACAATGATCAAAATATGTCTGGATCCGGGTAGCCCTCCAAAAACACTTGTGAAGAGAACGAGGGAAGCGATGAAGCCGGCTGCGGCCGGGATTGGTAGTCCTTTAAAATAATTGGCCTCCAGGCTATTTTTTTGCACATTAAATCGAGCAAGCCGCAGTGCGCCGCATATCACGTACATGAAACTTGCAAGCCACCCCAATCGTCCAAACGGCTCCAAGGCCCATTGAAAGGCCAATACCCCTGGAGCAACGCCAAACGTGACTAGATCCGACAACGAATCGTATTCGCTCCCAAACTGGCTATTTGTATGGGTAAAACGTGCTATCCTGCCATCAAGCGCGTCAAAAAGGCATCCTACAAGAATCGCTATGGATCCTGTTTCATATCTTCCTTGTATGGCAGCAATAATGGCGTAAAAGCCACAGAACAGGCTTGCTGAAGTGAATAAACTGGGCAGGACATAAATGCCCTTTTTTCCGGTTCTCCTTGGTCTTTTCTTTCGCCTTGATCTCATAACATATACCCGATAATGGTTTTGCCTGCAATTACTTTTTGGCGCAATTGAGCTGTGATTTTAGTGGCATAAGGAAGATAAACTTCAAGCCTGGAGCCAAATCGAATGAGTCCGAACCGCTGTCCTGGCTCCATACAGTCCCCATTTTTGACCCAGCATACAATACGCCTCGCGATAAGACCAGCAATCTGAATAAAGACGATCTTACGGGAATCAGGGGTTTGAAGAGTTATTCTGTTGTTCTCATTTTGTTCCGAGGCCTTATCGAGATTGGCCGAAAGAAACTTCCCAGGATGATAGGTGATGTTTTTGATAGTCCCTCCTATGGGGATACGATTCACGTGAACGTTGAAAACTGACATGAAAATACTGACCTTTACGGCGGGTTCGCCCAAAGGGTTGTTATCATCCTCAAGATGCTGGATTTGTAATATCCTGCCATCAGCAGGCGTTAACACTGCTCTATCTGGTGCGGTATTCTTTCGGTCCGGGTCTCTGAAAAAGAAGATTATAAAAAGGCTGACGAAACCTGACAAAATAGATACAAAGAGGAGGCCAAGGCATAAAAAGAGGAATGTTAAGATACAGCTAACAATTACAAAAGGGAAGCCTTCTCTGGCCAAAGGCCATTTGTTATTAATGCGTGAGTCGTCCAATTTGAGCTTTTATAACGCTTAGTTAGTGGGCCTTGATATTCTAAAACCCACCAAAAGTAACTAAAGATTCTTGGAATTTGAATTTGGTCAATGGATTTTCTATCAATTAATTTATGTCCTTGGAGTCTTTTTGTCAACGCCCTGTCCCAAGATCCGCGATTAATAAGGATATCAGGAAGGAAAACATTGAAAAACCT
>CAYSHR010000807.1:0-1691 GCA_964430795.1 uncultured bacterium | reverse complement strand
TACTCAACCTTATTTATTTTTTAAAGATTTTTTATAATAATAGGGGATAATTTTAACAATTTAACCTGGGGAGATTGAAATGACAAAAAGAATTCTTTTATTTTCATTTATGATGGTTTTCTGTATCGCCGGTTTATCTTTCGCGAATTTTACCGGAACCGATAAAGATGCCAAAGGCGGCTTGGATAAGATTTCTTGCACTATTTACGAGGATTTTGAGGGTGCCTTTCCCCCGGCCGGCTGGACTGTTGTTGACGACATAGGCGCGGGAAGCCAGTGGATGCGGGACGATTCGTATAGCCGAGGCAACGTCTCAGGCGGCTCCGGTTTTTCCGCCTCCGCCGACTCGGATTTTACCGCTACCGCTTACGACACTGACTTGATTACACCTGCTGTGGATTTGACCGGATATTCTAACGCCGATGTCTATTTCTGGAGCGAGTTCCAGGACTATGGCAACCAGGATTACGCTACTCTCTCTGTTTCTACAAACGGAGGCAGTACATGGACCGATCTTTTCGTTTGGAACGAGGATCACGATAGTAATTACGAAGCCTGGGACCTCTCGGCCTATGTGGGCAACACGATTCTCTTGAAATGGAATTATTGGACCGGCGGCACATGGCAATGGTATTGGCAAATTGATGAAGTTTGCGTGTTAGGTTACAACGGCGATGATGACGACGACGACGATGATGACGACGATGACGACGATGACGACGACGTTACGTGGTCTCTGGGCGATCCTCCTCTTGTCGCCACCATGGACGCTTCTGTTGAGACAGATCACTCAACGGATGTTCTCTATCACATAGGCGGCTATCAAGAGCTTAACCAGATTGAGCAATATACTGAAACAGACGGTACCTGGGTCGCTCTGACCCCTTCCACCCACACTATGGGTTTTACAGTTCGCGCCGCTATTGTCGGTGGCAAGATATATGTCATGGCAGGCCAAATTGACAGCGTCAATACCGGCCCGCTGCTTTTCCAAAGTTATGACATATCCAGTGACTCCTGGGCCGACCTTGGCCTCACCCCTGGTCCCGGTGCCTGGGCGGGGCAGTTGGTTGCCGTGGGCACGGATGTATATAAACTGGGCGGCGACGCTTCCCCCGGCGGAGCGGGGGATTCCTCTGTAAATCTATATGACACCACAAGCCCCGGCTGGACGGCAAAAACCAGCATGGGCACAGCCAGAGCCTTTTTCTGCGCCTGGGAATATGACGACAAAATTTACGTAACTGCAGGAATGAGCTCTGACGTACCGATAGCAACCGGCGAAATTTATGACCCTGTTGCCAACACCTGGACCCCTGACCCTGAATCTTTACCGGAACCGCGCTGGGGTATGGCATGCGGTCAGGCCGGCGCCAATGGCGAGTACATCTGGGTCGCGGCCGGCATTGACGACACAGACGCATTGAGCGGCCAGGCCTATTATCGCGACCTGTCAACAGACGGCAGTTGGACGGATATGGGAACCCTGGAAGGGCGATACCGTGTTGATGGCGACTCCATAGGCTGTAACGCCTATGTAGTTGGTGGAAGTTCCGGCGGTTTTGTGCCCACACAGACAACATGGACGGAAGTAATCCCCGGCTGCAGCATGGGCGATGATGACGACGATGATGATGACGACGATGATGACGACGATGACGATGATGATGATGATGACGATGATGATGACG
>CAYSHR010000806.1:0-1696 GCA_964430795.1 uncultured bacterium | reverse complement strand
GACTCAGCATCGCGTCAACCACATACATGATTGAAAATGACTTCCAGAACAAGCTCTTCGATCTTGTAAAGAGCAGGATCAACAGCCCTGTTTCCTTCCTGATTACCCTTAATGTCTTTCTGTTGATACTTGGCTGCGTACTTGATATCTTCTCAGCCATTGTTCTTGTTGTGCCTCTATTGTTGCCTATGGCGATGCACTATAATATCAATCCCATTCATCTTGGAATAATCTTTCTGGCAAACATGCAAATAGGTTACTGCACCCCCCCTGTGGGTATGAATTTATTCATTTCCAGCTACCGTTTTAAAAAACCGATAATCAAAATTTACTGGGCTACTTTGCCATATATAATTCTTCTTCTTTTGGTGGTTCTCATTATCACTTACGTCCCCGAATTATCCCTCTTTTTAACGAGATTTGTGGGCTAAATCAGCTCCCAATGAATGAGCCCTCATTTCGCTGCAAGCACCTTGATAAACCAAGGTAAATCATCACTTAGCATATTCAATATATAGGGTGAGTGGATAAAGGTGTTTTGAGAATATTTATCATTAGCTGGAAGTTCTTGACAAACTCCAAATAGTAAAATATTGTACGCGCCGTCAAGTATTTTTTTCTGTTGTTTGTCTGTCAATAAGGTCCTATCTTTTAAGGAGTGGGCGCCCTGTGCTGATTACCAGGCTACTTGAAGAAAATAAATCAATAATCCTCAATCGCTGGTTTGAGCTTACAGCAAAAACCTATTCGGAAAAGATGTCCCATTTTTTAAAAAGGACCAAGGATCAGTTTGCCAATCCCGTGGGCGCGACATTCAGAACATCCATGGAAACTATTTTGGACCTTCTTATCAAGGGTGCCAACGCTTCCGGGTTCCATCCGGTACTAGAGAAGATAATTAAAATTCGCGCTGTTCAGGAATTCAATCCATCCCAGGCCATCGGCTTCATCTTCCTTCTTAAAACAGCCATACGGGAGGGTATAAAGCCCCTTGGCGACAAAAAAAACCCCGTTGAGATAGAAGATTCAAAACTACTTCGGGAACTTCTTGAGTTCGAGTTAACCATTGACGGACTCTGCCTTGTAGGATTTGATCTCTACATGAAGAGCAGAGAAAAGGTTTATGAAATAAAGGCGACTGAACTGAGAGATCGAGCCAAAAAGTTCATGGAACGGGTCGATAGTTCACTCATACAAGATGCTCAATCGCCAACTAACGATAAGGTCTAATATGTTCAAGGGCTTAGCAAGGTGGTGAAACAATGAACGCCATAGTCTCTCTTTTTCTTGTAATAGCGCTTTTCCTTGTCGCCCTGATTGGGGCGAAAGTACAGGGATTACAGTATATGTTGGGCGTGATAATCCCCTATCTGGCATTTTTCATGTTTGTTATCGGCTTGATTTACCGGGTTACAAAATGGGCAAAGGCGCCGGTTCCATTCAGGATTCCCACAACATGCGGTCAGCAGAAGTCCCTGCCCTGGATCAAACATAATGAGTTGGATAATCCCTCCACCACATGGGGAGTAATCAAACGAATGACCCTTGAAGTTCTGCTTTTCAGATCCTTATTCAGGAACACCACAGTGGAACTCGCGCCCAACCAGAGAGTGGCCTACGGACCTGACAAGCTTTTATGGCTCGCGGGACTTGCTTTTCATTACACATTTCTGGTTATTCTCATTCGTCATGTCCG
>CAYSHR010000805.1:0-1697 GCA_964430795.1 uncultured bacterium | reverse complement strand
CGAACCTGTTAATGTGCAAACAGATAAAGTTATCCGAAAAGAGCTGACTCAAAAAGTTTCCGCCCCCGGTAAAATTCAGCCTGTTGAGGAAGTGGAAATTTCCGCTTATGTGTCAGGTGAGATTACAAAGTTATATGTGACTGAAGGGGATATGGTTGAAAAAGGGCATCGCCTTGTCAGCCTTGACTCCACCAGGTACAGGGCAACAAGAGACCAGGCGCTGGCCGCCCTATATTCCGCTAAAGCTCAGTATAGATTGGCCAAAGCCAGGTCCTTACAATCGGAAAAAGTTCTCAATCGCACTGGTAAACTGTTCGAAAAAGATCTTATTGGCCGGCAGGAACTGGAAGAGATAGAGACAACTTATAAAGTAAATATCGCGTCCTATGAAGCGGCAAATGATGAAATCTCAAGAGCCAAAGCGGTCTTGCGGTTGGCCAGAGATGATGTCTCGAAAACCACTCTTTCAACTCCCATCGCCGGCAAGATAAGCAGGCTGAATAAAGAAGTCGGTGAGATTGTAATGGGAAGCAATTTCACCAGGGACGTCATTATGGCAGTGGCGGATCTATCCAAAATGGAACTGATTGTCGAAGTTGATGAAAACGACGTTGTTGACATTGAGCTAAATGATGAGGTTGAAATCGAAGTTGACGCTCTGCCTAAAGATAAATTTAAGGGAAACGTTACCAAAATCGCCATTTCCCCCATTGTAAGCAATATTGGCGGACAGGAAGAATCGACCAACTTTGAGGTGACGGTGCTGATTGAGGGAGATGTATCCAAACTGCGCCCTGGAATGAACGCCACGGCAAATATTATTGTTGAAAGAAAAGAGGATGTTCTTACTCTGCCCATTCAATGCGTAACAATGCGAGACCTGGAAATAGCCGCGAAAATCGCCGCCGGTCAAGAGGTCTCCTCCATTAGAAAAGGCGCCAAAGACGCTTTAAAAGAAGTTGTTTTTATCTTCGAAGACTCGAAAGTAACCATGAAAGAGGTAAAAACAGGCATCAGTTCCGATACTGAGATTGATATTACAGAGGGGCTTTTAGATAATTTGGAGGTGGTTTGCGGTCCTTACAAGGTTCTTCACAAAGAGCTTATTGACCAGCAGGAGGTAGTGATAGCCACATCTGAAGAAGAAAATGAGGAAAAGTGACCAAAGAACTGATCCGATGTGAAAATATTCGCAAGACATATCAGATCGGCGCCACCCAGGTGCACGCCCTTGACGGTGTTGATCTGTTGATCGAGAAAGGCGAGTATGTTGCCATCATGGGGCCTTCAGGATCAGGCAAGTCTACAATGATGAATATTCTGGGTTGCCTGGATACTCCTTCGAAGGGCGAGTACTATCTTGACGGCGAACCTGTCTCTGATATGGGTGATGATGAACTGGCGAGCATCAGAAACAGGAAAGTCGGGTTTGTATTTCAGGTCTTTAATCTTTTACCAAGACAGACAGCAAAGCATCAGGTGGAGCTTCCTCTGATTTATGCCGGGGTTTCATCCATAAAAAGAAAACAGATGGCAACAGAAACACTGGAAAGCGTAAATCTGGGGCACAGAATTAATCACAAACCCAGCGAACTATCAGGAGGAGAACGCCAGAGAGTAGCAATAGCCAGAGCCCTTGTAAACAATCCTTCCCTGATTCTCGCGGACGAACCAACCGGAAATCTCGATTCAAAAAC
>CAYSHR010000804.1:0-1699 GCA_964430795.1 uncultured bacterium | reverse complement strand
CTGTATCAGGAAGGGAATCACGTATCGGATATCCCGATATTCAACGTTTAAAGCGGAAAGCCATAAACCCACGCCCACGGCACAAAGAAAAGTCAATCCCACAAGAAAAGGAAACAGGAGGATATTCAGGGTAGGCATGAACTGATAGTAGATCATCATCACGCCAAGGACCAACATGGCGATGAAAAAATCGAGCAATCCCGCTAAAGCGGACGA
Organism: uncultured bacterium; assembly: GCA_964430795.1. Taxonomy (GTDB): domain Bacteria; phylum Lernaellota; class Lernaellaia; order JACKCT01; family CAYSHR01; genus CAYSHR01. Next base: position 1,483 of record CAYSHR010000804.1, on the reverse strand, counting down.
AGAGGGAATGATGAGTCTGGGGAAATAGACCTTGCTGATCAGATGTGCATTCCCCACCAGGCTGTTGCCTGAGGCGGACAGGGCGTTGGCAAAATAGGTCCACGGCAAAAGGCCGGCATATACGAATATAGGATAAGGAATGCCGTCGGACGGCATCTTGGCCAGGCGGCCGAAGAATAGGGAAAATACAATCATGGTGAAAAAGGGCTGGATGATGGCCCAGAGACCGCCCAGGACCGTCTGCTTGTAGCGGACCTTGATATCTCTTTTCACCAGAAAGTAAAAGAGTTCCTTGAAATCCCACAACTCCCTGAAGTCAAGAGGAATCCAGCCCTTCTTGGGTTCGATGATGCTGATTTCCTCATTCAATGGTTGTGGTTTGATGGGGTTCATTAATTGTTATTTGAAGCTTTTTACTTCGTCGATAAAAGTGTGAAAATCTTTAAGGTGATTTTTGATGATACCGTACATCAAACTATCATCTATCTTATCGTAGCCATGGACGAGGATGTTCCTTGTTCCAGCCATCGGTACCAGAAATTTCAGACTATCTTTACTGATAACTTTAGCTTCTGCCAGCACTACAAATATATCCTTATTGTCTTTGGGTTCTGATAATTGTTTCAAAGAAATGATGATTTTCCCGATGTCCAAACAGGTTTCAATGGCAATTTGAAGATTCCTCTCAGCCACATCTTTTTTATCCAAAGATTTTTGATAGTCTTGAAATGAAATGGCTTTTTGGGCAACCTGATCGAGTCGTTGCAGGCGGTCACGGAGGGTGCCGAGTTTTCTTTGTATCGATTTCATTAAAGCCTCCGGATCCGTTTTTACCCTAAACCGGCAAGCCGGAATTTTAAATTTTGAGTTGTGAATCCTGAATTAATGTATGCTACCTTTTTTATTCAATAGACCCTCTCCAATTATACATGCTTTTGCATGGATGTTTCTGATAAAGTGTCTATAAGCTATCTCAAAAAAAATGTGTCCTTTCATACACATAAACCAATACCGTAACCATCTGAAATAATGAATAAAATTAGCTTACCGCATAACTATTTGAAAATATGGAAAATAAATCCAGGCATAAGGTCCTGATTATGTAATAAAATCAGGATGGAACTCACAAATGAGCAATGGAACCGGATAGAGCCCATAATTCAAGCTTCAATTCCACCCAGAGATCCCAGAGGCCGGAAGCCACGCGATCCGCGCGAGGTACTGAATGGCATCCTCTGGATCTTGCGTACCGGCGCTCCATGGAAGGATTTACCGCAGCGGTATCCGCCGTACCAGACATGCCATAGGCGATTCCAACAATGGGTTCGCCAAGGGGTATTCCGGCGCATCGCCCAAGAGCTGGTAGAAGACCTAAATGAACGCGGTAAAATCGATATTTGGGAGGCGTTCATAGACGGTAGCTTCGCACCGGCAAAAAAAGGGGTCTTGCTGTCGGCAAGACAAAGCGCGGCAAAGGCACCAA
>CAYSHR010000803.1:0-1702 GCA_964430795.1 uncultured bacterium | reverse complement strand
CTTGTGGTTTCCATGGTGATTGTCATGGCCGCCGGCATTGTTTCCATGGGCGCGGTAAATAAAGACAACATTAAATTCGCGCCATCGGAAAACGTAAAAAGCCTTTGCAAAAATCTGTCAACACTAAGTGAAGAAGAGGGCAAAGTTCTTCTTGGCGTTAGATACCAGGGCTATATTATCGCCAGGTCCGGGCTAAGCTATGAGAGATTTGTTCTTGTTCCCGGCGACGACAAAACCGGGCATAGGAGCCCTGATGATTTCTGGAGAATAGTAAAAAGGGAAGCGCCCTGCGTTATAATCCACAACACTTTGCCCGACATGCTGGACTTTCAAAAGATAATCCCCATTGACGGTAAAACAAAGAAAGAGGCAACCCTCTCGGGGTATAATTTCAAGTCGATTTTTATAAGTGACCAATGGATGCTTCTGTCCGTGACCCGCGCGGAGTAATGGTTTTTCACCCCAGAGCAAAACCGGCTTCCGGCTACGGAAAAGGAGAAAATGAGATTTCTCTTTTTCGCCAGCTATCCCAAATATCCTTTACCGGCTTTGGATTGGCTTCGTAATCCAGAATCCCCATAGCGCCCCACATGAGCCACGGGGCGCCAAGGCCTGTTTCGTAAATGGCTTCATATAGATCGCACCAGATGCCCGGAGCGTCACAAGGGCATGAATCAAGCACATCCTCAATTATAAAATCCCGAAAAGTCCACCAGACAACAAGGTCCGAGTCCATCTCATCGGCTTTTTCAAAAAGATATTCCATGTACTTTTTCTGCAAATCGTCACTTGAGGTTAAAACTTTTTCACATGGGTCGGCAAGGGTAGGCATAGGAAGAACAACGTCCCGGTTGTTCCATCCCGTCTCCCCAAAAACCGTTCCAAGGCCGGTCTCCTGTCCGAATGCGGTAAAATAATCCTCGGGCCATGAGTCAAGCTCGCTAAAAACCCAGATGGGGTAGGAGCTTATGCCAAAGCGATCCATTTTCAATTGGCTGATTTTATCAAGGTTATCTTTCATGCATGCCCTGTTTGAAGGAAAGCAATCCAGTGTATCATGGTGATACCATATGTCGGAGGCTGTAAAAGTCGGGAACAGAGGCAGCGCGGGATTTATGGCTTTTTCCTGATCATATGCCTGGTTTAACAGAGAAAGTAGCGATGGATACTCATCCGGGCAAGCGACATCGTAAATATTTATCTCAAGCCCATGGGTCAGAAAATCAGGATCGAAATATTCCACCATCCATCTTACATAGGCCAGAAAAGCCGCCCTGATATTTTGGGCGTCGGGACCGGAATCAAAATTATAACACCCTGTAAGCCATTCTGTATCCACTGCCAACTCTCCTGAAACCTCTGTGGCTTTCGCGGCGATGGAATTGCGCATGCCGCCAAGAGGAGTCAGGCCAAGGTATATTCCTAGCTCGGCGTTTTTTCCGTCGCTTCTTATCTGCTCCATAATGTCCGTCCAAACCGAAGGCAAAGGCGCCCCTGCAATAAATTCATCCCAGGGCAACCCAAAGAAATTATCAATATGAATCGAGGCCATCTCCACCTGCCCTTTAAATCCGGTAAAGTCAAACTTGTCCTTTGCGGAAAATTCAAAAAACTCGTATTGATACGGCGCCGACGCCAGATAAAAGGATCGGGTTGGTCCCGAATCGTCATCGTCATTATCGTCGTCGTCGTCGTCGTCATT
>CAYSHR010000802.1:0-1702 GCA_964430795.1 uncultured bacterium | reverse complement strand
TAATAATTTCTTAATTTCCCCTTGCAAGTTTTTAACCGGAAATTACTGACTTTTAAGAGAATTATATGAAACGCCAAATAGCAAGTTAATCTGTAACTGGTACTCTACTCAGGTTCAAGGCTCAATCTCAAACTGATGAAAGAAGGTTTCCATTCCTAGACGAATCCAGCAGCAGCGGGACTGCTGCTCGTGGATTCATCAACTATCTCAAGTTATTATGAAGAACTCAAAGCGACCGATCCTGAATCCCGTCTGTGGCGGGAAACCTGACAACCTGAGTAGAGCACCCTTTCTTGACATGTTGTTTTTGCAACGATAGGGTGAATATGGTTCGCGCTGGAGTTGTTAACCTCCCTTCAGAATGGTCCTTTGGCGCTATAACGTTGTTTGGGATTCAATCCATTGATTAGGAAAACAGAATGAAATTTTCCCAAAACATATGGAAACATGTCAGATATCGCGCGCATTTTGTACTCTCTTTTCTTGTCCACGCAATCATAATTTTGGTCTTTATCCGCACAACCCACTATATTCCAAATCCAAAGAACGAGGCTGCGGATTCGGCCACAATTGTATTTCAAGATGAAGGCGGAAAAAGTGATCGTCTGAAATATCAAGACAAAAGCCTTTTGGACCAAACCAAAGTGTCCGACCACGTGGTTTATCCTAACCCTGAAATAAATCATTTCCCAGTTTTACCACAAATCAAGTTTTCCCCTGAACCGATACGCCGCGAAGTGCTCGATATTATCAGGGCAAATGCTATGGATCGTTATTTTTCTAACCCCTCGGCCAATCGCCAGCCGCTTTATACCGGTGAAGAACAACTTGCGGGGGCATTTGCCAAACATATTCAGATCATGCGAAGGCAAGGCCTGGATATTGTTTTTGTTTTTGATTCAACATCCAGCATGGGTGATTTTATAAATCGTGTTAAGATTGAAATATCCAGTCTGGTTGATACCATAAAAAAACTGGTTCCAGCGGCTAGAATCGGTATGGTAGCGTACCGTGATTTGGGGGAGAGTTTTGTGACCCGGGCACTCCTGCTGACCTATGGGACCCGGGCCCTTCACGGTTTTTTGGAGGACCTTGAACCGGAGGGAGGCGATGACCCTGAAGAAGCGGTCGATGAAGGTTTGAGGGTGGCAATTGATGGGCTTAACTGGAGGCAAGGATCCGTAAAGGTTATTCTTCTGATCGGAGACGCGCCTCCCCATAAAGGGGATATCAATAAGTGCAGCCGCTTGATTAAGAAATTCAGGGTAATGATGGGCGGAACCGTAGCGACATTAGACACCAATCGTCCGGTTCGGTTGACGACCCTGAACTGCCCGCCGGGGGCGGATAGCCCTTGTGAATATGTATTACACGAACATTTGATTAAAGAATTCGTGGACTTTGCTGAGATAGGCGGAGGGGAATGCATACGGTTTATTGATATGGAAAAAATGAACCGAATGATGGTTAAGCTTATTTTTGGAACCGAGTGGGAAGAGTATCTGGAGGTGTTTACTAAGACCTATAAGGATTCCAACTAAAAGGCAATGTCATATTCATTGCAGCCAGGTTAAAGCAAAGGCAAATATCGAATATCGAATCACGCTAAAGACGTGACCTATGGGCAGGAATTTCGAATGAAGAAGTAAGGTAACAGTTTAGCGCTTTGAAAATAATCCTAGTCAGGCCGTGGGGGTCTCTT
>CAYSHR010000801.1:0-1703 GCA_964430795.1 uncultured bacterium | reverse complement strand
GGAGTTCTAATCTCAGTATTAGCCATTTTGGCCGCTGCTGAGAAGGAAAGAGATACTTACGGAATCGGCATCATTACAGCAAGGTTAATGGAACTATCCAAGTTAACCGGATCGCCTCTCACTGATCCAGGAATATAGTGATATCTTTTCGATACGAAAAATGGAGTATGGAAATGCTTTGCCAAATGATTTTTGGAGATTGATATGAAGGTAATCAGAATCATTATCGCGATCAGTTTTCTTTTTTTACTTTCAGAAAATATTGCCCTTGCAAAGGCAAAAATGAGTCCTGGAACAATAGAAGCCGTTGCGTTGACTGTTGGTCTGACAATATCGCCAGTGGTTATTGGATTGGCATATCTGCATATTAAAAGCTCAGGCGAAGCAGATAACTTATCTACAGAGTCAGCAAAACAGAAGATGATTTTTACCAAGGAAGCCCAGAGCCATTATTTGGATAGAGTGATGATTTTTTATTCAAATAATGGGGAAGAAAAATTTATATCCATCGGTGTGAAATTCTAAAACTGGACTTGATCAAAATGAAGTAGATGCCAAACGAAGGCGCCGATTATATTGATTGATTTTGTGATTTTTAAAACAGTTTCTGATACAATGGATTGGAGAATAAAATGAGTGATTATGTATCGATAAAGAAATCAAACAACCCACGTTATCAAGGCGATAATATTTTAAAAACTATTTTGGAAGAATTGGAGAAAGGAAATTTAAGATCAATTAAAAGGGAGCCCATCCCTCACGATAGAACCGGCGGCGCCTCACGGCAAGATGACCCTTTTGGTTTCGACTGGGGCAATATGGATTTTGGGCGTTTGCAGGAAGAAATGAAGGATGCCCTTGAGAGAGCGGCTAGAGAGGGGAAAACAGATTTGGCTGGCCTTATAGTTGGCGGTTTGGTTGTTATTGGAGGAACGTGGCTTTACTTTAAAATGGCAGAAGCGGCTGCTGAACGTGATCTGGCAAACATTCCAAATGATATCATTTGGAACCCAGGCGGTTTTATTGAAAAGATTATCAACGAATTACAAAAAAAAGATAGATAAGCCTTGGATTTACTGTCCCAATCTCTGCCGGGACCGTATTCATATGTAGGAAGACCACGAATTGCAATGAAGGCTAATAATAAATTTTCACTCTAACCTTATATTAAGAGGAGAACATATTTATGGCTGAAATCATTGAAAAAACCTTTTATGTAAAAAAAACCAGATTATTTATAGCAGCAATATCCTCTATTATAATTGCCTGTTTTTATTTCATTATACCTGCATTTGAAACCATGCCGGAAATTTTCCGGACCCTTCATCATATGTTGACTGCATTCCTTGGAATAGTGGTAATTGGTTATATGATTTGGCTAATCCTTTTTAATCCACTTAAAATTGTGATTAATTCTGTAGGAATACACTCAAGCCTTTTTATTGGAAACAAAATGACTATTGAATGGGATAAACTAAATAAAATCGAAAACTATGGCAGTTCTTTTGCCCATGGTTTTTGGCCCATATTCAAGTATGCTTCAATGAAAGAAAAGGGCACCAAGAAATGGTATACACCGCGGTTGTTCAGTTCACAACTTTACATTCCTCTCTCTCTGAAAAACAAGGCCGAATTCGACAAAATAATGAGAGAGATGATCGACGACGAGAAGGTGCTTAAAAAGCTTGGGGTAGTGTGATTTT
>CAYSHR010000800.1:0-1713 GCA_964430795.1 uncultured bacterium | reverse complement strand
CCAAACGATCTGTCTTGCCGCCGCCACCACATACCTGGATTGGATGAATGGAGAACTTACAATAACCGAAGACAGCATCTACGCCGACCCTCCCAGTGACTTTACGATAGTTGAGTTGCCCACTGATCAGGAATGCGCTCAATCCATCGCTGCAGGTCGACCGGAGTTCTCTGTCTATCTGACCTCCGCGGAAGTCATCAACTCCAACATTGATGGTGGTCTAGATGTCGTCAAAGTTGGTGATCCGGTCTTCAGCGAAAATCTTTCTCCAGCCACGGACAGAAGCTCATCATTTGATATTACCAGCTTCGTGGCTGAAATAAGCACAATTGTTGACGGGTTGCATGATGACGGTACCCTTTCTGCACTTTCGATGCAGTGGTTTGGAACCGATATGACCCAAGATCCAACCAAATAAGCGTCACGATTACAAAAAGGTGGAGGTAGAATAATCTACTTCCACCTTTTCATGGGAAAACTACTATGACGACAAATAGCCCGACTGAAAACCCTTATGAGGAAGATCTCAAACGTATCCTAGATGAGGAGCAAAAGAAACAGGCGACCAACAGGACCAGGCTCCTGATTTCTTGGATTGGGTTAATGGCCATACTTTTTCTTTTATTTAGCGGGTTAGAGGTTGACCTGGGGTTTACTCAAATAAATTTCATTAAATTAAATACACCATTCATTAAAGAATACACTCCATTCATTGCCTTAGGCGCAGTCCAAACCATCCTGATTTCGGTTGTTTCGATTTCTCTGGCTATGATATTGGCTTTGGTAACGGCTTTAGCTCGTTTATCGAATATTGCCCCCTTGGTAGCAATAAGCACTTTTTACATTTCATTAATTCGCGGTACTCCTTTATATCTTCAGATAATCTTCTTCTTCTTGGCGCTTCCACAAATGGGGATATTTTTGTCGGGATTTTTTGCAGGTGTCACTGCTTTAGGGTTGAATTACGGGGCCTATATGAGTGAGACCTTTCGGGCTGGTATTCTTTCAGTTGACAAAGGACAGCATGAAGCCGCGACCGCTTTGGGTATGAATCCCCGTCAAAAAATGATGTACATCGTTTTACCTCAAGCGCTACGCGTTGTGATCCCACCCATGGGGAATGATTATATTGCCATGTTAAAAGACTCATCTTTGGTGTCAGTGACTGGGTTTGTCCGTGAAATTTTATGGCGTGCTCAGAGGGTGGGACGCCAAAAATTTAAAAATCTAGAAGCCCTGATCATTGCCGCAATATTCTACTGGATCTTAACTTTATTATTTACAGCGCTGCAAGCTCGCCTGGAAAAACGTTTGGGACAAGGAAAAGGAGAGGTTAAAACGCTCTCAAAATAGAGGGGATACGATCAATTTCTCATTATCATACAAATATAAGTCGCTTTGTCGTGCAAGCCATGGCATAAATAGAAAAAACATAAAAAAACAGACCCATCATAAACGTGTTGGGTCTGTTTTATAAGTGTTGTGTCTTCACACAAGTTTCCGATCTATTTCTTCCATCAACGCCAAGCCCCTGATCGTTTTGTTGATATCATATCCAAAACCCACCCTGACGCCCTTGTCCAGGCCAAAATGGTCACCTGGACATAGGAGGACAGAGCTTTCCTTCCGTAGTTGATCAATCAGGTTGGTCGAATTGATTGGTAAATCATATTCAAAATAGGCAATTGCACCAGCAACCGGGGGAACAAAATT
>CAYSHR010000799.1:0-1723 GCA_964430795.1 uncultured bacterium | reverse complement strand
GATAAAAATCTATCAGTAAAAAAGTTTGATTATTTGTGTCATTACAATCACTATATCCTGCAACATTGCTCATACCAGAAGCATCACAACTTCCACTAGCTTGAGCCATCCATTCATCAAGATCACTATCGACACAGGCAGGAAGTGGATCGTCTCCCTCCCCTGGATCATCTCCACCACTAGATCCGCCACCACTAGGACTACTCCCTCCAGGAGCAGAGGGCACATCATCATCTTCATCAATTTCACAACTAGAATAAATAGTTGTAACCTCATAAGATCTCGGAGCACATTCCATAACTTCTCCATCAAGTTCTATCGTAGGTGTAACAATAATCTGATTAATCTCATCAACATCGGAGGAATCAAGATAGAAAGTATTTGCAATCCCTCGTTGCAATCCATCCGCAGAGGTTAATAAACTACTACCAGACTCAACAACTTCAAAATCAAAATTTTCTACAGCAACATTACCATTATTTTTAACAGCAAATCCCAAATCAACCTCATTATCACAAGGCGTAAAGAATTCTAAAATTAAATTACTAGAAGAACAGGCCTCCTCAAGCGTAAAAACTCCATCCTCGATAATTGCAGAATCTTCAGACGGTAAAAATACTATCAAAGACGTCAAAACTATCATAACGATAAGTAAACCACCTGCAACTATAAAAGGATAAAGACCTCTTTTCATATTGTAAAAAAGGACGATTGCCCTTTAAATAAATTTCTATATGCGCGAGCCGGGACTTGAACCCGGGACCTCACGATCGCAACGATCTATACTAACCACAATACTACCCGCGCATCAAAAAAACAAGATAAACTAACCTTTTTAAACCTTTTCCATTAATATAAATAATATGGGATATTACGACGAAATTGCAGAAGGATATGACGAACTTCACGGCAAAGAACAATTAGGTAAAATAAAAGCAATACTAAAAGATTTTCAAATTTATGATGAAACAGTTTTAGATGTTGGATGCGGTACAGCATCATATGCTTATTTATTCAGAAACTACACTGGGATAGATCCTAGTGAAGGAATGATAAGACAGGCAAACTCAAACGTACAACTTGGAGAAGCAGAAGATTTACCTTTCAAAGAAAAATCCTTTGACATAGTAATGGCCATAACCGCAATTCATAACTTCACAGATTATAAAAAGGCAATAAAAGAAATGAAAAGAGTTGCAAAAAAGAGAATCATCATAACTTTGCTTAAGAAATCAAAAAAATTCGATGAGATAAGAGAAGAGTTAAAAGACTTTAAAGAAATAGATCAAGAAATTGATTTAATCTTTATTAAGGAACTGTAAATATGGTAAAAGCAAATGCATCCCACATCTTGGTAAAAACCCAAGAAGAAGCCAATAGAATAAAAGAAAAACTAAAACAAGGAAAAAGTTTTGAAGATCTAGCAAAACAACACTCTTTATGTCCATCAAAGAAAAAAGGTGGAAACCTAGGTTGGTTCTCACACGGTCAGATGGTGAAGGAATTTGAAAAAGCAACCTTTAAACTCAAAAAAGGAGAAATTTCTGAACCAGTAAAAACTCAATTTGGTTGGCACATAATCAAACTAAACGATAGAAAAGGTTAATCAAATAATTTAAACAGATTAGGAGTACTATCTTCTTTAGCAGGGGCCTTTGGTTCACTCTTTCTCATTGGTTCATCAAATTGCACCCTCGAAGGTTTAGATTCTTCAGATTTAAGT
>CAYSHR010000798.1:0-1731 GCA_964430795.1 uncultured bacterium | reverse complement strand
CAATTTGTATAAAAACTTGAGAAAAATCAGTGCTCTCAAACAATCGAATTGTCTTTTATCTTGTAGAAACTTCTTTATATCTGATTTTTCCATTCGATGACTTTCTGCCATTCTATCCGAAATTCTATGAGTAATAACCGATCTACTAATTTTTTGTCCTTTTAAAATTTTGGCGGTGATGTCTAAAAAATCATTAGTGAAATTGTTTGGAAAAAATGCCCTTATAATTCCAAAGTTGAATGACAAATCGTGGTATTCGCCCTTTTTATATAGACCTCTTAAATTCTTGAACTCAGCATAATTTTCAATTTTCTCTTTTGCTTCAATGATCTGCTTGAACCGTGAAGGTAAGATGTCTTCAGCTTCCTGTAAGATCTTAAATTCGCTGTTACTTGCTTTGTAGAAGAAGAAAGTGAAGGTGGCCTGATCTTTTTGTATTGCTAAAGCTTCAAATACGTCATCCTCCATTTCCATTTGGAGTTGCCTGTTTTTTTCTTGCTCCCTGCTTAAAGATAATTCCCTGAAATCGTCTTCGATATCCTGAAACAATTCGAAAAAGTTTTCCCTGTTCAAGGTTGGGGAGGGTATCAGGAGATACTTGTTGCCGTAAAAATATCTATCTAAATTTTCGTTCAATTTCTCTCTGGCCAGCCTGAGATGGTTCGCGCAAACTGGACAGACCGGATAGTTTTTCCATGTTTTGTCTTTTTTAAATCCGCCGGCAATATACGCTTCTTCATTGGCGGAATAAAACTTGAATGTATCGCAGAACCCATACATTTTCTCCGAAATATTACCGCATGTATAACAACTGGAGTTTCGCGCGATAGATTCTGTTTTATATCTAATATAATATTCTTCGTCTTTTGAGCTTATGAATGCTTCGATAATCGGTTGAAATAAAGGCGATTCACCAATGAACATTTCATTGATTTTCAGAGAAATCAAATTACTCTTGTCCGGTGTCATATTTCCAGATATTGCCTGAATAAAAGAATCTTTTTTTCTCTCTTTTAAAAGACAATCGAATACAGGGTCTAAATCTGTATTAATCCTTGAGTTGTTTTTCAGGGTTTGAATAAATTTTACGAGTGATTTCCGGATATTTGCTTTTCTTTTACTCTCATCCTTATCGTAAAATACGTTATATGTGGCAAAAGGCGATTTTGACTGACCCTTTGCATTTCTATACAAAATCTTGTGATTCTTGGTTTGATCATATTCAGCGGTATCAATTTCGAGGAAATTGCAGGTGCTATCAATCATGGATAGTTTTATCAGGATAACATTCGCTTCCTTTAATCCAACATTTAGTCCAAGTGGATTCTTTTCACCCTCACTTGATAACACATACTCGCCCAGCACTTTTAATTTATTAATCATCACTGACCTTTCAGTCTAACTTCAGCAGTCATTGCTGTCTTCCCAAGTAGCTGATCCAGATGTGACTAACTTAATTACATTCGATAACAGTCCCAAACCCCCTCGCGGTCTGTTTCCCGATTCCCAGGTAATCGGGGATTAGGAAATTAGTGGCGAAAGTGCCGTTGAAACAGGTCATTTTGATGTTTTTGAAATTTCGTGATTGCTGTTTCAGATCGGCGTTGACATGGATTTTCGAGAATTCAGGTATATGGTAATTGAAACCCTTTGAAAGGGATTTCAGGTTTCGTGCGAGAATGGTTTCTAGGAGGCCTCTTCGTTCATGCCATTCCGCTGCGGCGTAATTTT
>CAYSHR010000797.1:0-1732 GCA_964430795.1 uncultured bacterium | reverse complement strand
CGCGAGGTCAAGGAAATCAAGGTTTTGAGCGGAGGCGTACTCATGTACTCCCCACAATCAAAACAGCGGATTGACGCCCAGATCGGGGAAAAAGGCCGTTCCTGGACCGAAACTATCTATTCCCCATCTATAACGATATTAGCAAGATAACAATTTTACCGTTATACTTTTTTGCCCATATTCGCGTATAAATATTTTGCCTTACCTAAACAGAAGAAATAATGAGGAATAAATCTAATTCTGAGAAAAATTAATCTCATTGTTCTGGGCTGACACTGAAGACTCAACCGGTGTTTCGGGAATGATGGTCTATTATCCCGCTGCCGCCCTTGCCGCGGACAGTAAACCCGGCGCGAATATTATGGCTCTTTGTGTAGGATAAAAATCGAAAAGAAAAGTAAACCGAATAAGCAGCCACCTCTATTTAAAATTGGTAAATAATAAAAAAAGTTCTTTTATCCGATTTTATCACTTTTCATCAGTTGCCGACAAAGATCGGTAATGGATCGGACAACAGGAAATTTCCAAGAAAACCTTTCTGTTACCCGCCTAAAGTTCCCAGGAATTTCTTCCGAAGATATAGTTGTATCCGGGTTTGCGACAGTCAAGACCCAGAGGAAAAATAGAGCTCGGAAGTTATATGGAAAATATGCCGGGCGCCGCGACTCATTGGATTAGTCGCCTCACTGATGAGGATGGAGCCTCGAAAAGGAATTCATTTTTTTGTTTCATCAAGGAGGATGAACTATGCCGCTAAGCACTGCCAATAATATCTCTTGATTATCAGGCCAATGAAATAGCTGAAAAAGCTGCCCCGCTTTTTCCGGCATGGAGAAATATTTTTCTCAGGGAAGAGAATCGGAATTTCTTCAGATAAGGAGATATTGGGAAACAGGGAGGTTTCTTAGGGAGTAAAACGAGTCGGAATATATTGGAGATAATCCGAAACGAGGGGGCCACATGGAATGGGCTCCCGGCTTAAAATTTGAATCATTCGCGTATTGGACGCGCGGATAATCGGAGCCCGGTGGGATATAGGAAATCGAGCCGGGCTCTAACTTTTTTATCGGTTGTAACGAATCAGACTTTTGCCAATCCGTTTAAGATCATTATCGCTGGAAATTTTTAAAAGGGCGCTAAAAGCCTCTTCTTTTTCTCCCAGGTCCAGCAATATCCGCCCTTTCTCTAAAAGAAGCTCATCAATACATACAGGGCAGATTTTCATCCTCTCAATTTGGGAATCAATTATTTTTACCGCGATTTTCCTTTGCCCTTTATTTCTTAGGGAATGAGACGTTTTTAATATGTGCTTTGTGAAAAGGCGAGCGTCCGGTATTTCTCTAAAGGGCTCGGTGGAGGTAAAGTCATCGGGGTTGAATTGGTTATCGTAAACCCACCTCTTACCTTTTCCCTTTTGTTTTTCACTGATTAGGGGATCGTCTTCGAGAAGTCCCAAAAATATCTCTTTATATTCGGTCGGCAATTTCGATGTTAAAATAAGCTTTGAAAATGTAAGGAGCAGTTTTGATTTATCCTTCTCCTCCAGTTTTTTAAATTCGGCTAAAAATGTATTAAAAGCCCTTTCCCAACTTTCTTCCTTTAAATGAAATTCAATTAATCTATCTAAAACAAAAGATCGGGTTCGGTTTCCAGGTTCCAATTTTTGTAGAAGCATTTCCATTGTTTTAAGGCAAGTGCTTTTAACCTCCTGGTAGCCGGATAAATAATAAAG
>CAYSHR010000796.1:0-1733 GCA_964430795.1 uncultured bacterium | reverse complement strand
AGTTTTCTATTTCTGGGCAATAGGAAAAAAAGGGGACAAGTGGGGCAGCGCCTTTTTCGCCATCGCCATACTCTGCTATGGGCCAATCCATCAGCTTTCCATTGGCGTTTTTGACCCTGAAAAACTGGTGATATTATTTTTGGCTCTAACTTTATTTGCCTTGCAAAGAAAAAACCTGCCCTTGTTTATTATCTTTATTTTCCTGGCGTTGTGTTGCAAGGAGATCATCGCCTTTACAATAATCATGTTCGCTTTTACTCTGGCCATATTGAAAAAGCCCTGGAAATATTGGGCATTGCCTTTTGTCATAGCTCTTTTCTGGCTCATTGCCGCTTACGGTTTTATCATCCCTAATACCATGGCTCAGGATTACGGCGCCAAATATTTCCCCCAGCTTTTAGGATCGGATTGCCAAAGCCCCGGATGTCTCATCTCATACGCTCTTTCAAATCCGGTTGACGTCATCAAAGTCATTTTTTCCCAGGAGCATTTTCGAATTCTAGCCCTCCTTGTTTTACCCATGTTGGGTTTGGTGTTTTTCGCCCCGGCTTTGATAATTCCCATGTCCGCCTCCTTTGGAATGATTTTCTCGGTTCCGGGTCCATTAACCGTAAACCAGCATCATTGGTTCGCCCCGGCTGTGCCTTTTGTCTTTGCCGGATCAATCAGCGGCGCTTTAAGGCTTTCGGGCTGGATCTCAAAAGATGACGATTCAAAAAAGAAAATCGCTTTTAGAATTTTAGGCTTAATGGCAATTGGGGCATCTCTGCTTTTTACTTTTTTTGGAGGGCTTGTTGGGAAATATCATAACGACAAAAAAGATGACCTGACATTTTTGGAACTAAAATCAGTCTTTGACAGTCGGATATATACTATGACCGAAACTGATAAAATCGCCTGGAGAATGATCGAGAAAATACCAGCCGACGCTACAGTTACAACAAATTACGGCCTGATGACGCCCCTTGCCACAAGAGAGAATATCAAAGAATTCGGAAGAGACGCGCCGAGGTATAATTATTTTGATTTCGATTACATTCTTATTCATCTTAAGGACCAATATTTTGGCGCGGGGCATGATGTGCGGCTTTTCCCCGGCGATCTTCAGGGAATTATCGATAGTATTTTATCCAGGGGGCTGGAGCCGATTTATTGCGATAAGGAGCTTTTTTTCGGTCGCGAAGGAGAAAACTTTGGTCCGATGAATCAAACCGAATTGCAAAACACCATGGACAATCTGTTTGAGGCAAAAGCTCTTTCTAAGGCTCGCCTAAAAGAACAGGGCGTTATGAATATCAGAGAGTAATTATGATCCGCGGCCATTATCTTCTTTTTCTTTTTACCATAATCGCTCTATTAATTTTCTGTTTTGGAATCCTTCACGGAGATCCTCTTGGACAGGAGATTGAGAAGATCATGGACTCAAATCCAGGCTCAAGCTCAAAGGAAATCGGCGCCTTGACCATTCCCGATGTCCCCGAATTGGAATATCACATGGCAAGGGTTCTTGGTCCAGGCAGGGATAATTTCCAGGCTGCTCTTGATCGTTCCGCGCTTTGGAGGGCAATGATTAAAAAGAAACTGACCGCCGCGAATATGCCTATTGGTCTAATAGCGGTTGTTCTTCAGGAAAGCGCGTTTCAGATAAACGCTGTTTCTCCCACAGGCGCCGGCGGGCTCTGGCAATTCAAAAGCGCCACGGCCAGACTCTTGAAAATGAGGTACGATGCTTT
>CAYSHR010000795.1:0-1733 GCA_964430795.1 uncultured bacterium | reverse complement strand
GATCCACGGCGACGGGGTGATGGCCGCCCTGCCCGACGCCGAGTCGGCGCTGCGCACGGCGTTCGAGCTGCGCCAGCAAAATGGTGCGGCGGTGCGCTGTGTGGTGCACGCGGGCCCAGCGATGATGACGACGACCTTCCTCCCGCCGGACCCGACGATGATGACGCCTCGGATGACGATGACGATGACGACGACGATGATGACGACGATGACGACGATGACCCGGGAGCGCCTGAAAGCTTTGTGATTATTCCTGAGGGCGACGCCATACCGGTAGGTGAAAAAACCCAATTCGACGCCATCGTTACCTTTTACAGTGGAGAAACCATCGTTAATCCCCTGAATATGGAATGGGTAATTCCCGGCGGCGTTGTAGCCCAAATGGACGGTCAGAGGAAAGTCAAAGGAAAAAATGAGGGCGTTGATTATCTAATCGCTTTCTGGCCCTGGGATAACGTGCCCTTTGTTGATCAGGTTCCTTTAGTCGTAGGGCCTGACGTCTATTTTCTGGACCCTGTCAATACCAGGATCGGAGGAATTGATTACCATAATGAAACCATGGAAGACGATATGTTCGGTTTTAATGTGGGCGTCAACCCAAAACACTTTTCCCGTGAACGAGAATTTCTCCTTGTTACCGATCAAGGGCAGGACGGCCCTGGTCAAGATGGCAATGAAGGAATTCTTGTCGTCGATTTAATGACTCAAAATACATTTGATTTTCCTTTAACTCTCGATTCTCCAGCAGCCTCAATTCTTTACAATGAATTTATCTGGACGACAATCTATGAAGGCGACAAACTGGCCAAGATTAACCCGGACTCAAAAATGGATGTCGTTACCTTCGATCTTTCTGCCGGGTGCGGACCAACCGCCCTTTTGGCTGTGGGAGATAAGATATTTATCACCTGCATGGACGGAGATTCGGTGGCGGTTTTTGATACAGTCCTTGAATCAACAGACACCATAGCCATAAGCGGAAAAACCCCTAATGCCCTTGTGGTGTCAGGGGACAATAGCAACGTATACGTGGTAAGCAATGGCCAACAGCCAACTGATTTTGGTCTTGTTGAAAGGCTCTCCGTTTATGACTTGACAGTGGACAATGCCGTTGGTTTTGACGCCTATCTAGGGCAGGGCGCCTCCATCGCGCCTAACGGCTATCTGTTTATCGCCGGCGGCGCCAATGGTGTTTACGTAATCGACACAACAAATGACGATGATATCATTCGCGGATCAGCTTCACCCCTTTTGGCAAGCAATCTGATCCGGATTTTCGATATCTACGCCCACCCGGACGTATCCAAACTCTTCGTGGCCGCTGAGTTGATCTCTCCCAATATCATGTCCGTCGAGGTTCTGAATTCCGAATCCCTGGCTTATGAGCGAAATTATGACGGAAGCAGCGAACCTCAGGTCATTATCGGGTGGTAAAAAAAGAATAGCGATTATTTAAAGCGCCCCTCCTAAATGAACCTATGGGAAAATCCCTTTTGTAAAATATGGATATTTTCACCAATCTGGCTCATAGATGGTGACAAATGTTAAAAAAGATGTATTTTATGTTCCTGGCTTGCGACTTTAATAACAGTTTATTTAAATAGGAGAAAGAAATGGCTTCCTTTTATAAGACTCTTTTATTGTTATTGATTTTAATCTTTTCCTTCACAGCTTTGCAAGGCTGTGACTGTGGCGATGACGATGATGACGATTCCGGCGGTCCAGCCGGAGAC
>CAYSHR010000794.1:0-1740 GCA_964430795.1 uncultured bacterium | reverse complement strand
CCGAAAACAGGAATGTTTATATCGAATGCGGCGGAATAATATGGCTCTTCCGTCATGAAGGGCCACCTTTTAAAAAAGCTCAGTATAAAATCCAACAGGCCGTTAAAGCAATTGGTGCTGATAAGATAATGTGGGGATCTGATTACCCGCGTACTATGGTTGATTTTACATATCGCCAGAGCCTTGATATTATACTAAATGGTTGCGATTTTCTAACCCAAAAACAAAAAAAGTCTATCTTAGGGGAAAATGCAAAAAAACTATATAGTTTTAAAAATATACCCCAAAAGGAGCCGAGAGTTCTGATAACTGAACTTTAAAAAGGAGAAATACAATGAGACTCAAAGATAAAGTCGCTATTGTAACCGGTTCAAGTAAAGGGATCGGAGAAGGAATTGCCAAAGTATTTGTAAAAGAAGGCGCCAAAGTTATAATAACCTGTCGAACTGAATCGGCTGGATCGAAAATGGCAGATGAACTCGGTTCAAAAGAAGGCAAAACTCTATTTGTTAAAGCTGATGTAACTCAAAGTCAGGATATACAGAATTTAATCAAAACAGCAATAGATAAGTTTGGTAAACTTGATATTCTTGTCAATAATGCGGGCTATCATCTTTCCAAAAATGCCGAGGAAACTTCAGAGGACGAATGGGAATTTATCCAGAATACTAATCTTAGAAGTACTTTTTTATGTTCAAAATATGCAATGCCTCATTTAAAGAAAACAAAGGGTAATATCATCAATATAAGCAGTATGGTTGGAGTTGTAGGCCAGCCTAACGCAGCCGTTTATTCTGCTACTAAAGGCGGTCAGATATCTATGACTAAAAATATGGCTATAGATTTTGCACCTGATGGTGTTCGTGTTAATGTGATTTGTCCCGGCTGGATACAGACCCCTCTTGTCGAGGATTGGTTTAGTCAGCAAAAAGATCCTGACGCTGCGAAAAAATATATTTATAGTCAGCATCCGCTTGGAAGAATTGGGACAATTGAAGAGTGCGGTTATCTGGCATCTTTTCTGGCAAGCGATGAAGCATTGTTTATAACAGGTGCACGTTTTGATATTGATGGAGGGGTAACACTGGGTTATTAGTTTTATGTATGGGTTTTTTAACAAAATTTTACGAATTGATTTATCCGGTCAGCAGTTTTCTTATGAAGATATTTCTGATGATATTTTTAAAACCACTCTTGGCGGCAAAGGTCTTGGTACGCATCTTCTTATGCAGGAAAACCCTGTTGGGGTTGAGCCTTTAAGTCCAGATAACGTCTTTATAATTACCCCCGGGCCTGTAACGGGGACAAAGCTTTGGAGTCAGTCGAGATTTGCTGTATTTTCAAAAAGTCCAGCAACCAACGGCTATTTCGAATCTTATTGCGGCGGTAAATTGGCGCCTAAGATCAAAGGTTGCGGTATAGATGCGATTATTATAAACGGCAAATGTGATGATCTGTCATTTCTTATCATAGATGAAGATGGTGTTAAATTTAATGACGCTTCTGTTCTAAAAGGCAAAGAGACTTTTGAATCAGAGAATTATATTTTACAACACTGCTCCGAAGGCGCAGGTGTAATGGTGATTGGCCCAGCCGGTGAAAATCTTGTGGCTTTTGCGTGTATCAAAGCCAACCACTGGAGAAGCCTGGGCAGGGGTGGCATGGGCGCTGTAATGGGTTCTAAAAACCTTAAGGGCATTGCTTTTGCAGGCCGTAAAGAATGTAAAATTGCTAATGAAC
>CAYSHR010000793.1:0-1746 GCA_964430795.1 uncultured bacterium | reverse complement strand
GCTCATGTAATTTCAAGTACTTACGACACATAAAAAGGGGTAGCGCGGAAGTCAGATGAAACAGCGTGTTCTGGAAGAGATGATCAACGCGGAGCTTATTTTTCAGGAGGCGGTCAGAAGGTATGGCGAGCTTCCAAAAAACGCCGCGATAAAAAGGAATGGTAAACCAAGATTACCTGCAGGAAGCGGTGGATAACATCGTCCATGCCATCGTTCGACAGGAGAAAGGATTAACCGTCGAGTGTATCGGAAATAGCCTGAATCAATTCATCCAGGTCAACCGGTTTTCTGATAATTTTCTTCACACCACTCTCTTCACCCTCATTTATTGTCTCCTGATCAACTTTTCCTGAGATAAGAATCACTTTTAATTCAGGACGTTGCATTAGCATCTTTTTAACCATTTCGGCGCCGTTCATATCTTTCATCATCTGGTCGGTAAGAACCAGATCGAATCTATCAGGTGTGGATGAAAAAGCCTCCAGGGCTTTATCCGCCCTTGAAAAGCCATTTACCTGATAACCTCTTTTTTGAAGGATAGTTTTTATTAATCTTACTTGTTCCTGATCATCATCAACAAACATTATTCTGCCCTGACCTTGTGGCGTATAGAGAACATCATTCTCTTCATTTTCAATAAGCCTCATAACTTTGGGCAGATAAACGTCAAAGGCCGCGCCGGCTCCCGGTTTGCTGCGAACCAGGATTTTCCCTCCGTTTGCCGTCACAATGCCGTGAGTTACAAAGAGCCCCAGGCCGGTTCCTTCTCCAACTTGCTTAGTAGTAAAAAAAGGTTCGAATGCTCGTGAAATAGTGGCCCCGTCCATCCCGTGTCCTGTATCTTTTATGGAAAGATGAACATATTGGCCGGGTTCCAATCCTATTCCCTTGGTCTTTGGAGAATTATCAAGATCAACAGGCCCAATATTGATTGTAACGCGCCCACCATTTTCTTTCATCGCGTAAATGGAATTGGTAGTGAAATTCATTATTATCTGATGCAATTGAACCGGGCTTACCGTGGTTGCTCCACTTCCTTTGTCGATTTCATATTCAATATTGATGTTGGGCGGAATTGTCTGTTTGAGCATTTTGATTATTTCTTTCGCGACCGGCGCCACTTCCACCGGCTTGCTTTTTTTTTGCAATTGGCGGCTGAAGGTGAGAATCTGATCCACGAGATCTTTTGCCCGTCGCCCCGCTTTTAAAATCTCTTTGAGGTGGATATTCGCGGGGTGATCATCGCCAAGTTCACTCATGCTAAGATAGATATTATTGAACACTGTTTGGAGAATATTGTTAATGTCATGGGCGATACCTCCTGCCAGAGTCCCCACAGTTTCCATCTTTTGGGATTGGTAGAGCTGTTCCCTGAGTTCTTCTTTCTCTTTCTCACTTCTCTTTCGTTCGGTCATATCCCTGATAATCGTCACCGCTCCAAATTTTCCTTGTAGAATTATCGGTGATACGGATATCTCAATGGGCAATATTTTTCCATTCTTATGTTTGGCGTCAAGTTCAACCACTTTGCCCACCACTTTTCCTTTTCCTGTTTTCTGAAATTTCTCGAAGCCTTTGGCAAATTGCTCCTTATACTTATCGTGCATTAAAATTTTATGTACGTTTTTTCCAAGAGTCTCTTCCTGCTTGTACCCAAACATCCTCTGAGCCGCCGGGTTCCAGTAGGCCACATTTCCCTTCGGGTCCATCAACACAACCGCATCCAATGCCGCTGTGCCTATAACT
>CAYSHR010000792.1:0-1746 GCA_964430795.1 uncultured bacterium | reverse complement strand
GATGACGTGGACATGAGTTCGTAAAGCCTCCAAATCCAAAAACACCTTCTGCTGATTTTCTGTATTTTCTCCAATTATCAGGGCATCCTCTGGAATCAAAAGGTCGTTCAAGACTGCTTCCCAATAGGTCTCTGAATCAGGTATTTTTTCCTGTTTAATGCCCAACGTATCCTCGACACTTCGCCAAAACTCTTCTCTGTTCACTTTTCTTATTCCTACTATTATTTGTTTTTGTATTTGACAAAAATCTAGTGATATTATATGCTTATATGGTGTTTTTCTAGTAGAAAGTAGATTGGTTATCCAAGTAGTCAGCCTTCTCTCTATTAGGTTTTTCACCCCTAATCAAGGAGGAGGTTAGCTATGGACAAAAAAGCCGAAAAACTGCGCGCTGCATATGAGCCTTACAAGGACGGGCCAGCAAAAGGCCTGACGCCCCAAGAAGTTGAATCTCTTATTCCAAAACTGGAGACTCTCTTCAAAAAGTATCGGGATCTCCGGGAAAGCATTGAGGGATCCAACCCTCCCAGGAATAAACCGTATTTCAGAGTCCCCCCACCCTCGGGTTTGATGAGCATGGATAATAATGTAGCCGACTCCGGCACTTAGGAGTCCATTCTCACCTGATCGCCGAGTACCCCTAATAGAGTTCAGAAGACCACGTCTTTACGTGGTCTCTTTTTTTATCTGATCATGTAAAACCTGAAGTGTCTGAGCTATTTTTTTTCCAAACACTTCTTTAGAATTTTTAGACATCAATGCTCTTGAGATGCTGGAGGAGCATTTTAGGCTCTCGCCCAGATGCTTTTTTGCCTCTTCCATATCGTCCATCTCTATATGGCAAGATGCGACCTTCAATAAGTATTTTGCCTTTTTATCTTTCTTCTCGGCTAAAGAAATCGCCTTCTGGTAAGACTCAATTGCCTTTTTAAATTCTCCCTTGATTCTAAGGATCTCTCCGTATTGGTAGTGGTAAAATGGAGACTCCGAATACAGGCTCAATGCTTTTTCTGCGGCATCAAGGGCTTCATCGTATTTCCCCATGCCTTGTGCAATTACGGATAATTGTATATGCCAATCTGGGAAAGTTGGCATAAATTTACTGGCCTTTATACATTCAGAATATGCCTTGTTCTTATCTCCTCTGTTCATAAATTCACCGATCCGATCTACATAGTCAGCGACTATTTTAACAAAAAAATCATTTTCCTCTGGATCGTAGTCCAGTTCTGAAATATGATCTGAGGCCGGATAAATTTCTAGTGGCTCAGCAACTTGAGAAATATCCTCTCCCCTCTCAATTCCTTTACCAGACACCAAGTCTCCCCGGAGCTTTATCCTGCATTCCATCAACTCCGCCATATCTTTCTCTTGCTGTATCCGTTTTTCACTATCGGTGATAGGGGCTTCTAAATCCAATTGCATGGCTAATTCTAGTTGCATGAACGGTTCATAAATATACTCTATGATTTTCTGCCCTTCTGGCTTTGTTTTAAAGAACTCTAGGTGACGCGTCTCATCAATAAACCATTCTTTTATATAATCCTTAGTTTCTGCGCTTTTGGCTAAAATTTCATCTTTGTATTTCATTACATATCGTCGTCGTCCTTCTTTCGTTCTTTGTGAAGCCGTTGCTTTTGCATCGATTAGGTGCTTATTATACAATTTTTCTAGACGTTCTAATGTTGCCTCATCCTTAGCCTCTCCTAACTCAACAAATTGATCAAAGTGAAAGTCGAAGAACAA
>CAYSHR010000791.1:0-1748 GCA_964430795.1 uncultured bacterium | reverse complement strand
GGTAATTCGATAAGCGCCCATGCCGAACCGGGTGTTTTTTCCAGCATGAAGGTATTGGCCTAGAACCAGCAGCCTCGCCCAATTTGCAGGTAGTCCGCAAATGTCCACTTCACCGCAACACCCACCGAGAATTTTTTCTTTGAGGGGCATATCCATCCACAATAGGGCGTTTCGCGTGATTTCCCAGGATAGTGGATCAGGAGGCGCGAATTGTCCGACATTCAATCCGGCAAATTTGGCCAGATCGAATATTCGACCATATAAGATTCTTAAAAAGTGGCTTGAGTTAAAACCGGAATGGTCAAAAAACCGATGGCCGTTCTTTGGCGCCTTGCGCTCCACGCGAAGGGGCGTGACAAAACGTAGAGTCCAGTTTTGGGTTTTTGAGAAAGTGTCTACATCATTTTTTAGATCATCAATTGTTATTGGCTTAAGCTCTTTTGCCGTTGGGTTTTTAATACCGGTATTAAGATCAGTCACAAGGAAAAGCGACGCGCCGCCATCCAGAACTCCATTGGGTAAGCCATCGTCTTGATTATCCGAACCGCCTATCTGATTAATCATCTTTATAATCTTGGTTGAATCATAACCAGCAAAAACAAGACCAAAATTATAGAGATCGTCAGGGCGATAGATCACTTTTCCCGACTCAACAGGCAAAGGAATAATTCCATTGGGAATTTTACCGCCAACACTCCAATTTCTTTTCAGGAAAGCATTCAAGGCGCCGCCATGAAGAAACCGAAACCTGGCGCCGGCTCGCAGCCGAAGGGTTATTTGCAGGGAATAAAAAATAAAGTCTTTCAATTTTGGAATCATGGAATTAACATAGCCGCAAATCCAGGGAGTATCAACAAATTTTAGCAAGGAAAAAGAGGAAAAATGGACTTTAAAAAACTGCTGAGCATAGAAACATTAGCGGCGATAATCGGCGCCGCGATAGTAGCGTTGTTAGTTGATGTTTATCATTTCAGTCCATATTGGCTCTTGTTATTAGTTCCAATATTGATATTTCTCGCAACCTTCACAAGTTTTAAACGCAAATGGCGAATTTTTCAGTCGGGAATAATCTCTTTTCATAAGACCATGTCTGTTTATCAAAGCATACAACATTGGAAAGAGGCAAAGGACTCTTTTACCTACCTTGGAGTAACAGGATCGTCCATAAGAGAGGAACTAAAACAACTGCTTAATAACGAACAGGGCAGTTCAAGAAATTATCGCTTTCTTCTATTGGATGCTAAAGGAGATTCAATTGCAGAACAGATCGCTTTTAAAAGAAAGTTTGGCCTGGATTGTTTGAGTGAGGAAGAAAAGCAGGTCATTGAAAAAGAGAGAACTCTTATAACCAGTGAATTAACAGCGACTATTAAATTTCTCAAATCAACTCCCGCCTATAATGACAATCCATCAAGGCTTG
Source organism: uncultured bacterium (assembly GCA_964430795.1). Classification (GTDB taxonomy): domain Bacteria; phylum Lernaellota; class Lernaellaia; order JACKCT01; family CAYSHR01; genus CAYSHR01. The sequence continues at coordinate 328 of CAYSHR010000791.1, read as the reverse complement.
AGATTCGTCTTTTTGATGAGTTTACGTCCTGGTGGGTATATATGATCGATAAGAAAAAGATGTTCCTGGGGCTTTTAAAAAGAGGGCAGGAAGGGGGCGAACAATCGGTCGCGGTTTTGCAAAAACATCCTGACAAAGTGAATCTTTTTACCTCCTTTGAAGAGAACTTCGAAAGAATCTGGAGGTCCGCGAAAGAGGTTTAAGTCCCAAATTAGGTTTTGCAAGTAGATTCTTTTACCGTTAAACCATCATCGTATGAACGGAAAAAGCGTTTCGGGCCGTACCTTTTGACGGTTTCGTCGCCAAAGTCACTGCCAAAAGCGACACT
>CAYSHR010000790.1:0-1756 GCA_964430795.1 uncultured bacterium | reverse complement strand
ATGGGAACCGCCTCGCCACAGCTCATGCAGAATTTCGCGTTTACCGGTAAAGGCTTATCACATGAAGGACATTGCAAAGCCGGAGCCGCCTGAACCTGGCTCTGCTGATTTTGCCCTTGTCCCTCTGTTTTTCCACTCTGCTGCATCTGGTTTAGAATCATTCCCGGCATCATCATGCCAAGACCGGCGCCCAGACCCGCGCCCATGGCGCCGCCGGAGCCGCCTTCATTATTGGCGGCCGCGGTCAATGCCTCAGCGGTTTGGTATTTCATATATTTGTCCATGTCGCCAAGGGCACCCATGCTGGCTCTCTTGTCAATAGCCTGTTGAACTTCCTCAGGGGGGGTGATGGCGTGAACGAAGAAGTCCAGAAGCTCGATTCCATATTTCAAAAAGTCATCAGCAAGGCGCATTTTTACCGCAACGCCAAGTTCGTCATAATTTGCCGGAAGATCCAGGACGGTTTTCACCGTCTCGCCAAGCAAATCGTTGAGCCTGGAGACGATTACGTTTTTAAGATAATTGTCGATCTGAGCCGTTGAATAGCTCCCGCGAGTTCCAACAAGGGTGTTTATGAAAAGCAGTGGTTGCACTATTCGTAACGTGTAATTGCCAAAAGCACGCAGCCTGACAATACCAAATTCCGAGTCCCTGAATGCCACTGGCTCTTTTGTGCCCCATTTCATTTCGGAAAAAACCCGCTGGTTCACAAAATAAACCTCGGTTCTAAATGGGCTTTTTCTGTCATTAAAGGCAAGTCCCACCAGCTTTGTCAAAAGAGGAAGGTTAAGGGTGGACAAGGTGTGTCTGCCAGGTCCGAATACGTCAAGGGCTTTCCCATCCCTGAAAAAAACAGCGGCCTGGCTTTCTCTTACAACCAACTGACTTCCAAGTTTGGTTTGGGCCGACCCGCTCTGGGGAAAACGACTTACTATCTCGTCGCCTCTTTCATCAAGGCTCTCAATGACTTCGAATAAAGCCATGTTCCAATCTCCTTTCCTTAGCTACCAATTTTTGTAAGGGCGTTTTTCCTGTCAAGAATAAGCTCCAGAAGAGAATTTACAGCCTGCTTAAGCACCGGCAAGGCGCCTTTTACATCTTCTTCAGTAAGTCCGGCGGCAAGCCCTTTCAGCACATTTTGAGTTTTTTCTATTTCCTTTAATATTCCAAGATCATATTCATACAAGGCCGCAAGTTCCTGTTCCATAATCTTGTTCGCGTCAAACAGACCGGCGAAACCATAAGCGTCAAAGCGATGGGTGTCTCTTGCCCTGTCCAGCTTTTTGGTAAGACCCTCGAGATCATCCAGCATCCCAAGGCTGCCCGCTGATAACAGTTCGGTCTTGAGGTTGTCAATGCCGGCTTTAATCTTGGTAATCTTCTCAGAACTGTGGGTCCGCAGTATTTTATCCTGCTCCCGCATTCTCTCCCTTCCTCGAAACTCACTAAGGCCTGGAACTTTCTCCATCAGACCTTCCATACGCTCAAGCAAGGTCTTTTTCACATTTCCATCTTGATCACGATCGACCATTTGATCCTCCGATAAAAGCTTAAATAATTCAGAACTCTATTTATCATGGAGCCCTTTTGCCGGTCAACAAATCCCCCAAAGGGTCTATTTGACCAGAGTTGTCTTCTGGTTAACATTAACAATCATGTTCATATTGCCCATAAGAGTACCCGAACTGGTCATATCCAGAGTAATTCTGGAATCAAGGCTATTCAGCCGCCCTTCCTTCTGGTCAAAAACATATGT
>CAYSHR010000789.1:0-1759 GCA_964430795.1 uncultured bacterium | reverse complement strand
AAAACAGCGGACACGGACCAGGTAAGATCAAGGCAGGTGGAAATCGTAGGCAATATGGCTCACCTGGAGACCAGGGTAAAGGGATGGGACGACAGGCGGGACGACCTTCTCTCTCAATCAGAAATTCTTACCCGGCGAAAAGAACAGAACATTGAACGGCTGGAGGGTTTGAAAGACAGGCTGGGCGCCTTAAGACAGGAACATGGTGAATTAATCACAAAAAGAAAAACCACAGTGGAGAAGCTGACCCGGAAACAGGACCGCCTTGGTGTTTTAAAAGAGCAGATGAATCTCCAGAGAGAAAAATATGAACAGAGCAAAGAACATTTCCAGCAGATATCGGTTCGATTGAATTCTCTTGTCGAGATGAAAAGAAACATGGAGGGATACAGAGAGGGCGTAAAAAATATTCTTCTGGCTTCAGCCAAAGAGAATGAGGCTGGAGGAACAATTAAGGGAGTTATCGGAGTCATAGCCGACATGGTGACTGTTCCCAAAAAATATGAGGCCGCTTTTGAGGCTGTTTTAGGAGAGCGGCTCCAATCAGTAGTGGTTAATGACCTCAATACGGGAATGGAAGCCTCGACTTTTCTCAAGAGCCGGAATTCTGGCAGAGGGAGTTTCATTCCGAAAATTCCAAAAAGAGAGAAATACACTGAATACCCCGCCCTGTCATTATCCCAGAGCGACGGCCCCTTGATTGATATGGTCAAGGTGGAAAAAGGGCACGAAAACGTTATCAGGCATCTTCTGGATGGGGTTCTGGTGGTGGATGACCTGCCAAAAGCTGTAAGGCTTCACAAGGCAAACGGTTATACCGGCGCTTTTGTCACCCCTGATGGCGAAATTGTTGATCCTCACGGCGCCATCACAGGCGGCAGCAAAGAAGCTCTATCGTCAGGAATCCTCCAGATGAAAAGAGAGATCGAAGAGCTTACCGACAACGGTAAAGACCAGAAGATGGTTTTTGAAAAGGCCAGTGATAAATATCTGAGAAGCGAAGGGCTTATTGCTACCCAGGAAAATTCCGTCAAAGAGCTTATCAGGAAAAACGATGAAATTGGGCTGGCAATCAGGGAAACTGAGGGCGAAGTCCAAAGAACCGGGAATGAGCTTGAGAATCTAAAAGAAGCACAGGGGGAGATAGAAGGGCGGATCGCCGGTCATAGCGAGCGGATAATAAAGGGCGATGAGGCGATTCAAGGCATGTCCTCCAAGCTCACCCAAGAGAAAAGCGAGTTTGAAAGCGTAAAAAAAGTCCTGTTTGAAAAGGAAAACGGCACCAAAGATATTTCCGAATCCATCGAAGAACTAAACGGCAAAATGACCTATCTTGCCGCGGAAATTTCCGGGAATAAGGAGAAGGGCAACGCCGCGTCTGATCGAGTAAAAGCCGCGGAAAATTCCATTGTTGAATCAAAAGAGCAAGTGGACAGGCTCAAGCTCGGGATTGACCAGGCAATAAAAGCAGGGGAGGAAGCCAGAGAAAAAATCTCCGGTATCCTCAAGGATATTGAGAAAATGCTGGCCTCCGTCGAGGAAAAAGCCGACGTGGAGAGAAGGGCAAAGGAGAAACATAACGAAATTGAAAAAAACAGCATGGAGATGGAAAAAGCTCTGAAAATAATGCGGAAAGATGTGGACGGCATCGGGCAACAGATAGCCGACCTGAACATGAAATCCGTGGAGCTTAAAATCAAAAAAGAGAATCTTGTCGATCAGATAGAGGAAAAATATAGCGAAAACCTCCTGGAGCTTT
>CAYSHR010000788.1:0-1760 GCA_964430795.1 uncultured bacterium | reverse complement strand
ATACTTTATATATTTTTGATCCTGAAAATGCAAGCATTATCCTTACAAAGTCAAACTAACTTATTGAATTAAAATGTTTTCTTAAAAGTTTTCCGGAATATGGGTTGGAAAGTATCATCAACCGAAAGAAGATGATCGTATTTTTATGTTTATGGATTTGAAATCTTCAACGACCTATGCAGAAAAGCTCGGACATATTAAATACAGTCAGTTTATACAGGACTGTTTTTTTGATATAACAGCTGTAATTACCAAATACGATGCGAAAATATATCAATATGTGGGCGATGAAGTGGTTCTTTCATGGAGCATTAAGGAAGGAATAGAAAACGGTCATTGCATCAATACCTTTTTTGCATATGATACTCTGCTAAAGAGTAAAAAAAATTATTATCAAAATAAATACGGAATAATCCCTGAATTCAAAGCTGGCCTACATTTAGGTAAAGTTACAGTTGCTGAAGTTGGTGAAATTAAAAAAGAACTTGCTTACCACGGTGACGTTTTGAATACCGCAGCACGAATTCAAGGTAAATGTAATGACTTCCAAAAGAGACTATTGATATCGGAATCAATGAAAACAAAATTAGAAAACCAACATCTTTTTGATTTTTTAGGCATCGGAGATGTCAGCTTGAAAGGAAAAGCGAAAGCACTTAACCTTTATGAAGTTAAGCCAGTTTGAAAACCTGCTGATTAAGGCCGAGCCCGGGTCCTTCTATTGATCAGCGTGGTGACAATGTCCTGCGCACGATTTCTATGGAGCTCTCAAGGTCCTGAGGGCTAAATACCTCCAGTGTAAGAATGCCATCAAATCCACACGCCTCCAAACAGGCGAGCCATTCAGCCACATGTTCTTGATTTTTTTCAAGGCTTAAATGCTCTTCGTATCCCACCACACCATGAAGGTGGATAACCGGTGCGGATCGAACATAACGATGTAACTGTTGAAGGACATCCTCATTTCCCAATAAGAGATGCCCAATATCGAGGCAGATTCTGCAACCCCCTGCCTTCAGAAACGGTTCCAGGAATAGAGGTGAATAATTAATATTCTCCACCAATATTTGACAGGACCCGCCAACCGTCACCTGAAGTTTTTCAAGGAACTCTTTAGCATATCTTCTCCATTCCTGCCAATCGAAACCGTGGGCACTGTTAAAATAGAGCCCGGGGACCACAACCAATGTTGGTTTTGAAACCGGGATGTGGATAATAAAATAGGCCGGATCGAGCTCCGCCACCTGAAAACAGATCTCTTTTGCCAGGCGGAGAGATTCCTCTCTCAACGCCCGATCCTTTGATGCAGGCTCCAGTGATGAAGGGAGATGAACGGTGAACGTAATCCCCTCCTGTTCTCCCATCCGTCGGAGTGTTTGGACTTCCCCTATGGTAGGGATGTTGTTCTGGGCGGGGTTATGAAAAAGGACAATTTGAATATCGTCCACTTTGTCTGCTAGATAATGTACATTACGTATATGATCGCCTTCCAGAACCATGGATGGCGCCCCCAAAGAAAAAGGGAGGTCCGAATATTGTTTCTTCATATTCAATTTCACAATCGCGTTTACATGGAATGAAATGATAATGAATCAAGGTAGAACGGCCAGTTACCCAACCGCCCCCTCACAGATTAATGTTATCCCCAAAGTTGCATAAAAAACATGCCAAAGTGGCATAAAAGACAAGCGTGGCAAAGCTTAAGAGAAATTTGACTTAACTATCTGGAATCGACCCCGAGTGAATTCCAAAATTTTAAT
>CAYSHR010000787.1:0-1777 GCA_964430795.1 uncultured bacterium | reverse complement strand
CAGCCTTGTCAATAATATCAGGGAAATGGGGATCGTGTACCCCGATCTCATATATGAAAATCCGGGTACACGTAACAAGTACATCTCCCCCCTTTTCCCAAAAGTCCCCTTGTAACTGAACGATTACTTTTATATTCCCTTTACAATTAACCAAATAGCTGTAAATATTTACTTAAATAAGAAGTGATTTTTATTCAATCCCTTTCTTTTTTTGCTTCCCGGGGCCTAATAAAGATGACTTCAATCCTGGTCATAAAAAGGATAATAGCTTTATGAGAGAGCCCTTTTACAAAAGATGGAGCCGCCGGATAATCTCTATCCCGGTGTTGACAATAGTGTTTTTCATGACTCTTGCCCTGCTGCCCGCTCTTGTTCCGGTTTTGATGATTATTGACATTGTAAGGCGGTCGAAATGGGCCGCTATGAGGAGCCTTGCTTTTCTACTTCTTTATCTTAGTTCCGAAGTTATCGGTATAACCGTTTATCTGTTCATGTTTCTATTTTCAGGCGCCTGGCTTGGTCTTGGCAAAGATAGAATCGAGAGGTGGGTATACGTTTTACAACGGTTCTGGGGTAGCTGGCTGTTTTATGGAGCAGTCAAAATCTACAGAATGAATATTGTCATTGATGAGCCCGATGGTATTGATAAAGGACCATTGATGCTCTTTATTCGCCACGCGGCTATGGTCGATACATCTTTACCCGGATTCCTTTTTATCATTCGCCACAAAATGAGGGTGCGCCATATAATTAAAAACGAACTTCGGTGGGACCCTTGCCTTGATATGGGCGCGTCAAGAGTTCCAAGCCATTTTGTCAAGCGGGGCGCAGCGAATAACCAATCGGAAATTGAGGCAATCGGGAATCTGATGAAGGGCGTAAAAGAGGAAAACGATGGAATAATGATTTTTCCCGAAGGCACAAGATTCACCCATTCCAAACGAATAAAAATTCTGGAAAAGCTGGCCGAAAAAGGCGACACCTATTTTCTTGAAAAAGCCAGGGCTCTTAAAAATGTTCTGCCGCCAAGGCTCGGCGGTTCCTTGGCCATGCTTCAGGCAAACACAAAAGCTTGCGCAGTCTTCTGCACTCACGTGGGATTTGAGGCCGCGACAAAAGCATTGAATATGCTAAACGGATCTCTGATAAACAGAACCATCAGAATCAAGCTATGGAAGATTCCTTTTGATAAAATCCCCAAGACCACCGAAGCCCGGATCGAATGGCTCTATGAACATTGGGGAAAAGTGGATGACTGGATCGAAAAACAGAAAAATCTCATTCCGGAACTGACCAAAACCCCTCCTGAAAACAAGAGAAAAAAACATCGTGCAGTAGCTATGTATTAGCCCGCATTTCTCACCAGCTTTCGTAGCGAGGGTGTCGAGATGGTTGAAAGTTCTGGGTGCTCGGACTGGAGGGCGTCGAAGGCATACTTGACAGTATGTCGAGACGACCGGAAGGAGAACGCCCTGAAGTTACCGGCGGATCGGCGGTCGTAGCAGAAAACTGGTGAGAAATACGGGTTAGGACCTCCTGTAAAAAGCAAGGGCGCGACAGGTTTCTATCCATGGGTAATGTGTCGTCGGGTTATGGCTGCCAGGGGCACACCGGGTACGGCACGCAGTGCCCCTACGAGGGATGGCGTGGGTCAAAAAAACAGGTGAGAAATGCGGGCTAAAACCCGGACAGAAACTATTTGCCAAAAGGCGCGGGTAAAATAGGCGGCCTGATTGGTTTGTCGGATGTTCTTTGCAACTCTATTTCAGAGATCAAT
>CAYSHR010000786.1:0-1779 GCA_964430795.1 uncultured bacterium | reverse complement strand
GTTGCCCTGTATTGGGCGGCCACGGGGGGCCGCCCCTACAAAAAGACACATCCTTTCCCCTTGTTACTCAATGGTTACTTTAGTGAGTAGGGGCAACCCCCTGTGGTTGCCCTGTATTGGGCGGCCACGGGGGGCCGCCCCTACAAAAAGACACATCCTTGCCCCTTTGTCACTGAACGGTTACGAACCCGGTGTGCTGCCGGCAACAATAACCCGTCGTAGGAAATAACGAGGCTGGAAATTGGTTCTATGGAAGATATTTATTTGGAAGAAGTTGGTTTTCTAAAAGAGCATTGAGGATTATTTTTGCCACCACCTTGTGCCCTTTGATGGTTAAGTGAACGTTATCCAGAAACAGGTTGTTATGCAGAGGTTCCTGTAAAATGACCGAAGAAACATCCACTGTGGTTACATCGGGATTTTCTTTTCCAAACCGGATCATGGTATCGAGGCTGAGTCGCCTTTCAATTGAGGCTTCAAAAGCCAGCACCATTTTAATTTTCCGTTTATCGCAGAACTCTTTGATGGCGCCCAGATTTTCCATCATCTCCTGGTCCGATACCGGAAAGGTTTTCGGAACTTTTCCAAGAGAGTAAATGGTATCCCGGACCGGCAGCAGTCCCCGGGTAAGAAACTGGTAAGTCCTGATCCGCCCAAGGGTTTTCTGGACCCATCCGATTCCTTTTTTTGTCCCGGGCTTGCCCTGGCCGTACATAATTTCCCAAATCTGTTTTTGAGTATAAGGGCCATAGTTGGGTGTTCCATCGTTGTATCCGACATAAAAAACATAAATATCGGCTGCACCATCATCACCGGTCATCTCGATCAATCGCCGGATGTGAAAGGTGGTGTATGAATCGATTCCCGCGTTGATCACCATAATTGGGTTGTCGGGAAACTTCTCCTTCAAGGTTCTTCTTATTACAGCGGGAAAGGCGTCGGATTTGTCATTCAATCCGGCTCCAGCGGTACTAGAGCCTCCGAAAAAGATGATTTTAAAGGGAGCTCCGGATTTCTCCATATTACGGGGCGCCAGAAATGAGTTGTTGTTGTTAATGCGAGACGCCACATCTTTTGGCGCCCATAGCAGCATCTTGTTTATTACAAACCGGGCGCCCAGATTATGCATCTGATACCGCAAGCCGATCCGATGCTCCCAAAGAAAAACCTCAAAAGAAGCGATAAGAAAAACAAAGAGCAGGATCATAAACAGATTGTGAAACCGGTGAAGATCGGCTCGTCTTTGCAGCATGACCATTCTGATTACAAAAGAGAGAAAAATCCCGCCCATCCAGACCCAGCCCATTAATAAATCCGAATGAATTTCAAAGATAAAAGTTTCAATAAAGTACAAAAGGAGAAATGGAACAAGGGCGTAAAACTCCACCTGTGATATCTTGCGCCATCTCTGATTGACCGCGTATTTCAATATCAAGATGTAAAGAGCGTAGGCCGGAAGGAAAAATACTGGTTTTATAGCTACGAAAAGAAGAAGGTATCCTGTAAAAATAAGAGCCGTCTTGATGCTCTGTTTGTACATATTTTATTGCTCTTTATTTGACGAAGAATTTAGCTTTCGTTTCAAAAGGAGAATAGTGTGGTCTTTGTCGCCACAGATCACCACCGCTGAATTTCCTTTCTGAACGCCCATTGCCCAAAGCCATGTTATCATTTCCGTAATAAGTTAAAATTCAAAATCAGCCAGTAGTTCGAGAGCGCCCTTGATTGCCTTTTTGAGCTTGGGTCTTTTAAATCCAGGGTTCCATCTCAAGGAGGATA
>CAYSHR010000785.1:0-1784 GCA_964430795.1 uncultured bacterium | reverse complement strand
ACGACTACCTGAGATTCATCTTCGAAAAACTGCCAACAACCAAACCGGAAGAACTAAAAAAACTCCTCCCAAACAACCTCTCGCAAAAAGACCTGATCCTGCCCGACGACCCAACTGGGGTTTAATTGACGCTTACGAAAGAGAAGATGAGACGGGCGGTTGGATTGGGAATCAAGTGGGGAATGGCGCCGGGGAGCAACAAGCCGTGATCAGTAAAATACTTTCGAGAAAGCATTAATTATTGATAGGTAAAACCTTTTCCAAAATGTTCCCCAGGCTAAAAGAAATGGAACACGGGTTTTGTTCCACACCATAATCTACAGGTAAGGACGTTATTCAACTGACAAAAAATCAAAAATATTCTAATATTATTGTTGGTTATTTAATTGGGGACGGCTTTTAATTATATGGATTTTGGAACGGTAAGCTACATTGGGCATCTGCACGATTTACCCCTTGTGGGTATTTTCCACTCTCTGGCAAAACAGAATGAAACCGGACTTCTATTTTTAAAGCGGGATAAGGTCGCTAAAAAGATATATTTAAAGAAAGGGCGCCCTTTTCTTATCGAAAGCAGTTTGTCCAGGGAAAGTCTTATCAGACACCTGCTCAGGACCGGCGCCATTGCCCCCCAATTGGCTCAAGACATTTTAAGCGAGGCGCTGGAAAAGCAAACTACCATAGAATCAGTTATCTCCTCTGAAAAAATGATACCCTCACAAAAATTGCTTGAAGCCACAAAAGAGGCTTCCCTTGAATCACTCAGAGAACTTTTCTCCTGGGATGTTGGTCAATATGTGTTTTTCTTTGATAAGGAACCTGCTGAAAACTCCACAGGGCTGCCCATTTTATCAACAATAGAAGCCATCATTTTCAACAGCATTAAAGATGGGTTTTCAAAAGATAAACTCAATTCAATAGTCCTTGACGAACTGGATGAGAAATGGACCCTTACCGAGGATTATAAGGAGATAAAAAGGAAGTTAAACCTCACAAGCGCCGACATCAGGGTTGTCAGACAACTTGACGGTTCCAAGATTCTTGAAAATATAATCTTTTCATCAAAAAGGGATATGCGGTCCACCCTAAGCCTCCTTGTTTCTCTCTTTCTGCTGAAACTCGTAGGAAATAAAAATGAAGAAAAAGTCAATAAGCGATTTGACAATTTAGATGATAGACATCTATCAGCGGATGATGAAAATTATGCTCAAAGGCTAATTCAAACAGGTCCGAATTTATTGGAGTTGCCTCCTTTTGATCTTTTAGAAATTGGCAGGGACTTTAATGATACCGACTTGAGAAAAGGCTATTACAAACTTGCCCAGCGTTATCATCAAAGGGAAATTATAGATCGGTTTCCTACGGATATTGCTGAATTGTCTGGTAGGATATTTGAAAGAATCAGCACATTTTTCGAAGCTCTCTTAAAATATGAAAAATCGAAGCATGACAAAAGCTTCGATATTTATCTTGAGCTTGATGATCTGCATTTTAGTGATACGTTTACTATTTATAAAGGCATGATTCAATTTATCAAAGGTAAAGCTCTGTTTGATCAAGAGAGCTATGAAGAGGCAAATAGTTATTTCTCAAATGCTTCTGAAATAGCTCCCTTTGAAGGTGAATACAGAACATATCGCCTGCTTTCGGCCTTCAAGACCAGGCCAGATACCAATGAGCACGAAGCCGCGGAAAAGCTGATTCCCGATTTAAGAAGGTCGGCAACCCTTGACTCCAAACTCGTTATTACGGAAATTACCTTAGGGGAAATAAACGAGACCATC
>CAYSHR010000784.1:0-1786 GCA_964430795.1 uncultured bacterium | reverse complement strand
CTCTTTCGCCTTATCGTCATTACCGGTTTTCCAAAAACAGAGGACTTTGTTTTTGGAAAACCGGTAATGACGATAAGGCGAAAGAGGATTTTATATCTCTTTGCCAGTTGTCAAAGTCCGACAATAACGCCTCCTGTGATCCATTAAAATTTTTCAAAGAATCCCAAGCCCGATTCCACATGGTTTTTCAACCGGAATATTGGACGCGGGACAAGGAGATCACCAACAAGAATATTTCCGAGGATTACCATGGGTTTGACGGCTTTTTCCTTTTTGATTATCGCCCCTGGCGAACCCTGCATATTGGCGCGAGCACAGACCACAGAACCAGGGATTATGGCGACGGACAGCTTGACGACCAATATCTTGAAGGTTACGGGACATATCTTTGGGAGAAGGGTTTCTATCTTTATGGAGCGGCCGGCGCCACTGTTGATCCGGATTTTTCTCCTTTATGGACCGGGACTATTGAGCCTGGATGGATTTTCAAGTTCGGCCTCGAGGTCTATCTGCGCTATTGGCGAATTCAATTTGAGGAATCAGGGGTGCATGTAATCAGCCCCGCACTTGTCTATACCCTTGGTCCGGCTCAACTCTATTTTCGTTATTATCACGGCATTGATGACGACCCGGAAATAGATCAATCAAACGCCTATATCGGTAAACTCACTTTTTTCATAAAAAGCTTTTCATTGTCCGGCGGCGGAGGTTATGGCGACCACACCGATTATCTTGAAATCGACAATATGGAACGGGATGAATATTGGCTGATTATGGCGGGTGTCGGCTGGCAGATACACTGGCGGCATGGAGTGATGTTGGATTATATTTACAGAAATGAGATAGCCGAGAGCCTCGCCCTTGAAGTACATTACACCCAACATCAATATCTCCTTGGATACAAGGTAAGATTTTAACGTGAGGTTTATAAGGTGAAAATCTTGAGATATATTTTAAGCGCCAAATTATTCTTACTGTTGTTTCTGATCTTTTTTACCTTGGCTTGCGAAGATGACATAAAGCAGGAGGAACCTGAAAAAAAGAAACTCAATATCACTCATACATACCAATTTCGCTCAACAAGCCATGGAATGGAGGTAAAAGTAAACGATAACGCCTGGAAAGATTTTTATCCCGTGGGAATGAATATGGGTCTCTCCATTCCCGGCACTTCTCCCGGAGAGCACGCGGCCTCCCCTGAGCAGATTCGCGGATGGCTGGAAGCGACCGCGGATATTGGATGCAACGTTGTCAGGGTTTATACGGTTCTCTCACCGGATTTCTATACCCAATTACAGGAATACAACCTGGAACATCAGGATAATCCTCTTTTTTTGATGCATGGCGCGTGGCTTAAAGAACCTGATGAGGAGCCGGCCGATTATCTGGCGGACAGCAGCAAGGCCTGGTTCAAGGACGAAATAGAAAAAGTGGTGGATGTCATTTACGGGAACAGGGTTATTCCCCCCGGTTCGGACAAATATCCGGATAATTATGGCCGCGCCTTTGGAACATTTGAATCCGATGTATCATATTGGCTCCTTGGATTTTTAATCGGCAGAGAGCTTGAACCCTACACCATTGAAAATTCCCATTTCCTTCATCCGGAAGAAACTCACTATGATGGAGATTATTTTTCAATTGAAGGCGCCATGCCCATTGAGACCTTTATTGTTGAGCATATGGATTATATTGTCTCATATGAGCAGGACAAATACGGCCGGCAGCACACCCTTGGATTTTCAAGCTGGCCAACTCTGGACCCTCTGATTCATTACACCGAGCC
>CAYSHR010000783.1:0-1787 GCA_964430795.1 uncultured bacterium | reverse complement strand
CCTACGTACCGCCTATAGGGACCTGGACGATCTTCAACTGGCGGGCTTTCCACTTTACCCTGAAAAAAGAGAGGGCTGCCAATGTTGGAAATTCGTCGACACCTACAAATCGAACCTTCCATTTCCTTTCACGTACACCGAACTGATGTCATTGCACATGAGCAGGGATCTGTTCAAGGTTTTCAAAGGAACCGTCTTCTTTGAGTCTCTGGAATCTTTTTTTGACAAGGTGCTTGCCAACCTATCTCCTGAAACTGTTTCGTATCTTGAGAAAATCCAATCCACCTTCCACATGGGCATCAGGCCCTACAAAGATTATCAACGTTACAGGGAGCTTATCGCCCAGGTCAATCAGGCTGCCATGGATAACTGCTGCATCGAGATCGCCTATCAGCCTTTGAAAGATGACACAGCATCTTTGCGAAAAGTGGACCCTTACAAAATATGGTTTTATGAGGGGACCATCTACATTATTGGGCTTTGCCATCTACGAAACGAAATCCGGACATTTGTTCTCGACCGGATTCACGTGCTGAAAGTCACGGATGAAAAATTCAAAACACCAAAGGATTTCGATTTTCAAAAGTATATCCGTCATGGCTTCAAGGTTATGCACGACGAGCTCTACACCGTCCGGATCCTGATCAGCCCGTCATGGGCGCGATATGTAGGCGAAAAAATATGGCACGAAAGCCAGATGATTCAAAAACACCTGGACGGCGCCATCGAGGTTATCTTCCGGGTGGCCGGGCTGGATGAAATCAAACAGTGGGTGTTAGGGCTTGGTCCTGAAGCTTATGTGGTTGAACCCGAAGAGCTGCGATGGCTGGTTCAAGCGGACATGGAACGATCCTTAGACCAGTACCGGGAAGGCAAAGTGTTCCAGGTGAAAGAAACAGATGAACGTTTAATGGAAAAGGGCAAATAAGACCCCGGCATGCAATACGCAGGAGGCGTTATGGCTTTTTACATTGTACAACACGGTCAGAGCTTAACCAAGGATCTTGATCCCGAAAAAGGTCTTTCAAATCACGGAATCGAGACGGTGGAAAAAATCGCCCGGATCACTCAAAACTATGGGGTGAAGGTGGCGCGGATCCAGCACAGTGGGAAAAAACGGGCCCGACAGACAGCCGAGCTTCTGGCCGCAATCCTGAAGCCGCCAGATGGGCTGCAGGAGATAGCCAATATCAAACCGCTGGATGACGTTGCGGCCTTTGCATCCCAGGTGGATTATTCAGTCAATACCATGGTGGTGGGTCACCTGCCCTTTTTGGAACGGTTGACGTCCTTTCTCATCACCGGACGGCAAAGCCCCGTCGTGTTCAAGCTCCAAAACGGCGGCATTCTATGCCTTGATCAGCTTGAGAGTTTGGAATTCCCGGCAATCAAATGGGCATTGATGCCCCAGGTGAAATAGGGGGGCAATGGATTGAAGTAGCTTGCAAAGCCGTTGCCCGTGTAATCGAGAATGAATAATTCAAAATTCATAACTCAAAATTGATCCATATGTGATCCATATGTTATTGGAAAAACCCACATCTAAACTGCCCGTCATATTTACTGCGCAATCGAAGTTGTACTTCTATTGCAGGGATGCGATCTGTGAATTCGTGTTTAATCAAGGCGCCGTTCCAATAAACCCTTTCCGCCTTTATGACTATTTCCTGGGGGATCGTGTTGACAGGGATTTCATCAGGCAAGCCAACAACAACCTCATACGAAAATGTGACGCACTGTGGGTTTTTGGAGAGACGATCGCCGATGGGGTACTTTTTGAAATCCTG
>CAYSHR010000782.1:0-1788 GCA_964430795.1 uncultured bacterium | reverse complement strand
TCCCTTGGAAGTATGGCGGATCCAACAGTAGATCAGGATGGCGGCCAGTACCAAAGATGGGGAAAGATAGCGCATAGAGTGGATTTTCCAGATTAAAAAAAATGCCAGGTGACCAACCAGTAAAAGAAAAACGCAAGACATAAGTAGGCTGGGATATTTCTTTTTCTTTATCATGGTCCAGGCAGGCATAAGAGAAGCCGACAATACCAGGATGAACATCATAAGGCTAATTTTCGGATTGGTGTAGCTATTGGAAAGGGCGCCCAGAGATAGTTTAATTCCTGCCAACAGATGATCTAATTGTGGAGTCGCTACCGAACCGTAACTGGTTTTTGGAAGAAAAAACGCGGGATAACCGACTTTTATATAGGTCCAGCAAGCCAAAAGGAGAATGTAGATGGTTCCAGGATTTCTGTTTCTTCGCCAAATAAGCAATACAATGATGAAAGTGGTTGGAATGACGGCAATCTCTTTAATTGTGGTAATAAGAGTAAATGTAAAATAGAAACCGAACCTTGAAATTGGGGAAAGATCCTTCAACATCCAGTTTTGCCTGGAAAGAGAGATCAGATAGTAAAAAAGCAGTAAAAGCAGAGAGGAATATAAGGGCTCGCAAGGGCTCAATCTGGATTCAGGGGCGATGACGGAAACCAGAAAATATGTTGAAGCCATTATTGCCGGAAATAGCCTCAATCGTTGATCGGAATATAGCCCTCTGCAAATAAGCAGAATCAGTATCAACTCGATAAATTTATAGGAAAGACGATACATGTGGTGAAAATGATAATTAACACCAAAAATCTTCCAGGCTAAGGTGGAATTTATTAATTGATAACCCCAACGATATCGGGTCGCGGAAAAATCAAAAAGGGAACTTTTAAGAAAAATGACAAATTGTGAAAAGCTGTCAAGACTCCTCTTGTGGAGAAAATCGCTTAAATCATCAATCAGGGCAAAGGGAGTATGGTAGGACCAATAAAAAATGGGAATATAAAGGCTTGCGAGAAGTATTACCGGTAAAGCCAAACAAATAATTTTGGTAATTTTATTTGAGCAAACAGTTGATCTAAAGTTCTTTTTTTCCACATGATCAGAGGAACTAAGAATATCTTCCGGTTTTTCCATCCAATTGAAACTCGTTCTGATGGTGGTTAAGCAGGGCGATTAACTTTGGATTTAAATTTAAACTATATCTTCTACTATCTTTAAATATCATCGAATACGGCAAATATAAAAGTCAAGTAGTTCCAAAAACTTAGATAACAATAGACTTGGCGGTTCTCAGATGCAAGGTTTTTCTAGTTCTCAAAATGAGCTTCCCCACAATCCAAATCGAGGATTGATGCTGAGATCATAAAAAGCGTCGTTTCGGGACGGGAACTAATTATTTCATAAGCGGAAAAACATATCGTCCCGAAATTTTGAAGTTCCCTAAAAAAATAATCATTGAAAAATTTTCGCGAAGGAGGATAATTAGCCGCCAATTTTGTTTCGAATATTTTTTAGAAATTGTAGACTCGGGATTAATGGATTATTGCTTTTGAAGTGAAAGAATATTATGGCAAAAAAAAAGAGAACCTTTGGTCCTGTAAAACTTCTGATCACAAAAATTCTTGTAACTGGTTTTTCCTGGTTTTTCTCCCTATTTTCCTGGGAAAAAGCTGACGCCATCGGGGTCAGGCTGGGCAGGTTGCTCCTGCTGCTGGGGGTAAGAAAAAAAGTGGTCATGGAAAACCTCAATTTCGTCTTTGCCTCAAAGACCACTCCTGATAACCGGAGAAAAACAGC
>CAYSHR010000781.1:0-1795 GCA_964430795.1 uncultured bacterium | reverse complement strand
CCTCCGGGAACCAAATTCTGCATGAGTTGCGGATCAAAGATTTAGAAGGCTGATTGAAAAATAATCGTGACTATTGGAAACTAGTGATATTTAAGTTATTGTGTATGAGTGATTTGCTATTTTGGTGGCGCCGAAGTTTATTTTGTGAGGCCCTAGACGTCTAAATATTCGTCGGCTTCTTGTATGTGAAGTTGAGATAATGGAAATCAGATGGTCATATATAGGACTGGTTCCCTTTAAGAACACTATTCAGTTAATGGAACGTCTTCGCGAAGAAGTCTTTGACAGGAAGAGCTCCGATAAGCTTCTCCTTCTTCAGCATCATCCGGTAATAACCAGGGGAAGCTCTTTTGCCGGTGACGAAAGTGATATTACCATACCAGTGGAAGAACTAAAAAACAGAGGAATAGATATTGTTGATACCGACAGGGGTGGGAAGACGGTTTTTCATGGTCCAGGGCAGCTTGTTGGTTATTTTATTGTTGATTTAAAAAGAAGAAAAAAAGCCATCAAGCCCTTTGTTATGGATGTTGCCAATGTGCTAAAGTCCGTTCTTGATTCCTATGGCATCGACTCGGTTGTTGATGAGCATTATCCGGGGCTTTTTGTTGATGGAAAAAAAATTGCATTTTTGGGGTTTAATGTTAAGAAGAATGTCACCACTCATGGGTTCGCTTTGAATATCAACAGCGACCTTGAATATTTTGAGTATGTAGTCCCTTGTGGATTACTTGATGTCAAGGTAACATCCATGGAAGAAGTTACCGGACACCAGTTTTCTGTTTTTGATGTTTACTGGAGGTTCATAACCTATCTGGCTGATTTATACGGCGACGATCTTGAAGAGGTTGTTGTTGAGGATTTTAAATATAAAACGGTTTAAGAATGTATTTACAAGCATACCTGTTATCTCTTGTTAAACTGGGTCTTCTTATAGCTCTCCCGCCATACCTGGCGGGTTTATTATCCAGCTTATTGTTGCCGGAAACCGCTGAAAAGCTCACAAAAGTTTATGGTGTCGGGTTTGTTTTATTTATTGAGATAATTGTCCTTTTTGAAAAAGGATCGCCCTTTTTCTTTTCCAATCTCTATTTCATGTTCTCCCTTTCTCCAAACCTCTACCTTCAATACGCCATTGGTGTCGGCGGGTCCATTCTCTGGATATTTTTCGCCATCAGAATGGCTGAAAAAGGAGTAGGCAGAGGTTTGAGCCTTCGAGGTCTTTCCGGATAAATGGAATGATGGATACCCACATTGCCCTTGGAATAAATGTTTCCCACGACAGAGCGGCAGTCCTTGTTGTTGACGGAAAAGTAATCTGCGGCATAGCAGAGGAACGTCTCGATGGAAACAAACATTCCGTGGTTCAGAACATAGAGGGGGCCTATCTTTCCACATTGCCTCAAAAGGCCATTCGCTATTGTCTCAGGACCTATGGGTGTTCGTTAAAGGATGTGGATGATATTGTGGCGGCGGGCTCTGTTGTTTATCATCCTAAAAAGGGATTGAGGAACCTTACAGGCAAAGAAGTCGCCGCCCAGTTGCCAAACTATCCCGAGAAAAAAATCTCCATCATCAATCATCATCTTGCCCATGCCTGCTCAACTTTTTTCTCTTCCCCCTTTAACTCGGCGGCGATCCTTATAGTCGATGGCGCGGGCAATATCGCTAACAGAAGCAAAAAGGGTATTTTTTCAATACCTGATGTTGAACATACCACTGGATTTGTTGGCCGGGAAGGCACCATAAAAGAACTGTACAAGATCACCGCTGAGAAAAAAGCCATGAATTCCCT
>CAYSHR010000780.1:0-1799 GCA_964430795.1 uncultured bacterium | reverse complement strand
GTAAGAAACAGCCAAAAACACCGGTTTTTCCTGAACGATATCATTGAAAAAAACCTTCTGCTAAAGATAATTTCGCGCCTCAGCCAGGTCAATGCAAGGGATGTGATTCGTAAAAAACACGCCAATGATAATTTTATACGACGCGATGAGAAAAGATTAGCACAATTGCAAATGATTGTAAACTATTGGACTTAAAATGGTCAATGTTGTGATAAATTGAAAGAATATGTATGATTGAACCTTGAAATACTTATGTGGTTAATGGTTTAAAAAATATTTGGAGGTATTTATGAAAAAGTACGGGATAATTATCTGCGTGCTGATTCTTCTTCCAGTCGCCTCTATGGCAAGGGCGGACCTTCTGAAAGTCAACGGCTACATGCATGATGTTGACGGGCAAAGAGTGTTGCGTGTCTGGGGAAGCCATTATGAGATGGGTTATGCCCAGGGCTACCTTTTGAGCGATGAGATTGTTTACATGCTGGATAATTACGCACTTAATCTCCTGCCGGATCTTATCTACTTTCTGGGACATATGTTTGTGCCATATCTTTTTGAGTTTCCTGAAGAATATATGGAAGAGGCTGTGGGCATAATTGATGGCATAAAAAACTCAGACACCAGTGGATTTATCCCGGCTCTTGGCCGCCATATCGATGTTGGCGATCTGGTTTTCGCCAACGCTCTGGGCGACATGGGCGCCATGGCCTGCTCCACCCAGATGGCATGGGAAAAAGGAACCGCAAAGGATCCGGCATTGCAAGGGGAAACAGCCATGATTAGAAATCTGGATTGGACTCTTGCCGGACCGGACAAATACCTTCTTTCCAGAAACACTATTGTAATAGTTTACTCTCCCGAAATTCCAGGCGCCAACACGGTGGCTTCAGTGACCTTCCCCGGCTTCATTGGATGCTTGACCTGCATGAATGATCAAGGGCTGGCTATGTCACTAAATATCGCTCATAACGGAATTGGGCTTTTAGGTGTAAACTACGCAAAAAAGTTTACTCACATAGAAGTCACCCTGCGCCAGGCGCTTCATAATGGCGACCTGGATGGCGATGGCGTTCAGTCAATAAACGACATTCTCTTTAACGTGGCTGACTCGGTAAGAAGCGGCGCTTTTGTGATTAACCTGGCTGAGCCTTATGACAGACGCCCTTCAAATCCAGCCTATATTCTTGAGGCCGACAATACGGGTTTTACCATACGGGAGCCATGGGACGAGCCGGCGATTCCTTCGAATGTATTGATCTCCACAAACGACCTTAGAAAGCTCTACCCGCCGCCGGGATGTAAAAGATACGCCGCCATGAGAGAAACCATTAATGATCTTGACGGAGAACTGACCCTTGGCGGCATGTGGGCTATCGAGGGGGATGTGGCTCAAGATAGCTGGCTTTCCACCACGGCGCAAACAGTCTACTTTATTCCCTTCACAAAAGAGATGGGCGTGGCCTATTCCGATCAGGATAACTTCTCCGTTGATAAATCCCCTTCTGTTATCTCCTGGGATAAAATCATGGAGTTGCCTGATGGCGTAAGTCTTCCGGATAACGATGTGGATGATGATGATGACACTGATGAAACTGATAAGGCTACTTGTGATTATTCGGATTCCGATGAGGAGGAAAACCCCTGTTGTGGTTTGTGACTTATCTGTTTGCTCTTGGTAAAATCACATGAAAAGTGGTTCCCTGGTCCTGGGCGGTATCGACTTCTATTTTGCCTTGATGATGCTCTACAATACCCCAACTCACGGCAAGACCAAGGCCAATTGATTTACCACCTTTTGT
>CAYSHR010000779.1:0-1800 GCA_964430795.1 uncultured bacterium | reverse complement strand
GATGGCGCCCTCTTTCCTCTTCCATAAAAATTCTCTTGCAACCAGCTTTCCATCGGCGTCCGTATCATAAATGACGTTGTTTTTATAACCGGCGATTATTCGATTCAGGGTGGTTACATTTCCATTATATCTGGATTCACCTTTTGTTCCGGCCCATCTTACATGCCAGACTTTTCTTTCTTTATACATATTTCCCTTTAACAGAAGGGCGAGATATTTTTCAGCAAGAGCACCATCGTCTTTTTCAATAATATTCTCCTGCTCATTCTGATCCGAGATAAGATTGTACATTTCAGGTCCGAACTCTCTGTAAGAGAGTTTGAACCGTGGGCTGTATATGTATTTTATTCCATCATTCAGCACGCACATTCTGTCAGGACCCTGCCTGGTTGTATGGGCATGAAGGACTCTTTCCCTGAGTTGTTCAGGGGTCTCCATGGGCGACAATCCATCTGGTGTCTTTATCGGCTTTTCAATGAGTTTCAAAAGGCTGAGGCCATCGATATCCGTGGGCTTTTGAAGGCCGGCGTAATCGAGCAAGGTTGGCATTAAATCCACCAGGCTCACAGGAACATCCACTACTCGCCCTTTAGCTATTGATTTTGGGCAGTAGAAAATAAAGGGTATATGTATCTGTTCGTCATAAAGAGTAAATCCATGTTCCATAAGTCCATGCTCAAAAAATTCTTCACCATGATCGCTGACAATCACGATAAGAGTCTTTTTGTCAAGCTTGAATACCTGAAGTTTTTTAAAAAGCGCCGCGATTTGTGAATCGACAAAATCGATCTCCCCATCATATAAGGCGGTAAGGGCTCTTAACATCTTCCTCCGTTCGATAGGATCTTTCTGGTGCACAACCGAAAGGACATCCCTGGTGCTCCCGGTGATAGCCGCCATATCGGAAGGGTAATACTTTTTCGCGAATTTTAATGGCGGCGTATAAGGCGTGTGAACATCGAAAAGATGAATAAAAGCGAAAAAGCTCTTTTTTCTGTTATCCCTTATCCACTTTGAAGCACTACCGATCATCTTGTCCGCGGTGGCATCATCAAGCTGCATCTCAAATTTATCAAAGCCGCGATCAAAGCCATAGTCTTTTGAAAGATAGTAGTGGGAAACAAATCCACCGGTGGCATAGCCGGCGTCTTGAAACCGCTGGGCAAGCATGGCGGCTTTTTTCTCTATAGCGAAGTTCTCCTCGACGGCGTTGTGCTTTGTAGGATAAAGACCGGTAAACATTGAGGCATGTGAAGGCAGGGTCCACGGAGATGTGGAGTAGGCCTTTGAAAATCGTACTCCTTTTTCAGCCAGAAGATCGATCATCGGTGTTGTTTTCTTTTTGTAGCCATAGCAGGAAAGATGGTCGGCGCGGAGAGTATCAATGCTGATAAGAATGATATTCGGCAACTTTTCAGATTTACCGCAGCCGCCGGCAATAAAGATAAATATCAAAATAGGTAAAGCAATCAATAATTTCGCGGCGAATATATTTTTCATCGGATCACTCCTGCTGTTCTCATCAAGGTTCTTACCCGCTCCAGGTCAGTTAGAATAAGCCTGCCCCTGGCGCCTTTTGATATTACTTTCACTTTATCCGAGCCCGTTATCTTTTCGATTATATCATTTGGCGTAACCTCTACGACTCCATAATACAAATTTCCATAATCGCATGGATTGCGTTCAAAAGTATTCGGCCACATCAGAGTTTTCCCCACCCTGCCATGAAGGTCGTCCTTGCCAACTACATGGGTTGGTCCCGAAAGATTTAGTAAATAACTTTTATTAATAAGGTACGTG
>CAYSHR010000778.1:0-1801 GCA_964430795.1 uncultured bacterium | reverse complement strand
CGGGATCAATATACAGGATGGTGGCTTGGGCTCTCTCTTGCCTATGAAGCTGTGGATGACTCTGATATGAGAACAACAATAAGGGCGGATTTTAAAGATGTGATTGATAACTTGCTTGCCAATAACTGGAAAATTATTGATCAGAACGGCGTGGCTGATGGAAATGGCGCGGCGAAAGTTCTACCCTCCATGCAACTTAGCTGGACCCTCCAGGCCGCTAGTGTTGGCGCCGATGATTCATACTGGCAACTTTTTGACCAGCTATACGAAAAGTACAAATATTATCTCTGGCTTGACACTTTCAGTTGGCTAAACACATATGGCCAGTACTATGGTTTTAATCTCAGCCATAACACTTTTCTCCCGATTTTTCGTCTTATACCCGATAGAGCCCGACTGGAGCATCTTTTTCATATATGGGAAACAAATGTTCGCGCCTGGGTCAAGGATACCCACAACGCCTGGTATGACAGCGTATATCTTGCCGCCTGCCTCCGTATTGGCAATTGTGATCAGGATATGATGGACGCGACAGTCGATGACATTCGGAATACATTAACCATATTTCATGGCGCTCCGAATCAGGCTCGCAACGTAACTCCCCCTGTTATTCCATTGGACCCATTTTCAGTCTGGTGGGATAATCTCGCGGATCAATATCCCATCCTCGATTCAATTTTCAGAATTGAGCCTAGAACCGCCCAACCCCACGATTTCGAAAATCGATGCTGGTCGGACATGATCTGGCAACGCACTCCTTATCATATTTCATGCGGTTCTCAGGAAGCCGTAAGAGTCGGTCCCGGCATGGATTATCTTATCGCCTATTGGAGTGCCTTTTATTATGGCCTCGTGCCTGGAGACGGTCCCTTTGGCGACGATGACCTCACCGATGATGACGACGACGATGATAACGACGATGACGCAAGCGATGACGACGACGTGATGGACGACGACGATGATGACGATGATCTTGACGATGATGATGCCGCGCCTATTCCCGGTGCTGACGACGATGATGATGGAGGATGCTGTGGATAAGGAAATTTTGGCGGATTATTTCTTTGCCGCAATATCTATGATAAATATGTCGGGATTGCTGTAAAACCTGAAGCCGAATGTACTAATACCCACTCCGGCCGATACAAACAGATGAGTGTTGTCAATTTTAAAGTGGCCGTGGTCGAATCTTCGCCCATATATAGATGGAATCACTATGGCGCCGGCAAAGGGAAGCCTTATTTGCCCCCCGTGAAAATGACCGGAAAAAACCGCTGCCGCGCCAGTCTCTTTTAATCTGTAAATATTATCAGGCGTGTGGGATACAATAAGTTTCAGGGCTTTATCTTTGATTCTACTGTCCGCCCTCAATTTCTTACCCCAGGGATGTTCACACCCGCCGATGAAAAGTCCCTCAGGGACATTTTCCATCTTAATCTCCACCCACCTGCCGGAGATATTTTCTATCCCCGCCTCATTTATCGCTATAGCCAGATTTTCAGGATCGGTCCAGCAATCATGGTTTCCCAGGATGGCAAATACTCCTTTTTTTGCCTTACATTCACTGATAACATTTTTCGCGTTTTCAATATCCGTGCTTCTGGAGAGAAAATCGCCGGCCATTAATAGAATATCCGGTTCATATGAAATGGCTTTTCTCATAGCTTTTTTATAATAATCAATAGGGAGCCTGTCACTGGTGTGAAGGTCGCTGACCAGAGCCAATCGTACTCGCCCTTTTTTTATCTCAGGATGATGAATTTCGTACTTGAATATCCTTAAATCAGTTGTAGTAAATGGG
>CAYSHR010000777.1:0-1807 GCA_964430795.1 uncultured bacterium | reverse complement strand
AACAAGTATATGTCCCCGCTTTTCCCAAAAGCCCCCTTGTAACTGAACGATTACATCTCATAGCCGGATAATAAACATCCGCCTGGGTCCGGAAAAATCAGCGTACTCTTGATTTAGCCGCAACACTTTTCATCATCGTCATCATCATCCCCATAGGCGTCATCGTCGGCGTCGTCATCATTGTCGTCGTCATCGTCATCGTCATCATTATTGTCGTCGTCGTCATCCGCTACGGTTTTGTCAATTTCGAACTGATCAATGACTGTGCCGTCCTGAATGATGGAAGAAAGGGAAAGATAATTATCGATTATATCAATAACGCAAAAACCGAAATGCTGGAAATTCGGGTTGCCGTCGAAAAACTGGCTGAATGGATTTAGCGCGGGCGCCTGAAAAAACGATGGCAGGGCGCCGCCGTTTCCGGAGACTATATAATAAACTCCATCTTTAAAGCTTCGCTCGTAGCAGTGCTGATGCCCGGCAAATACAATGTCCACTTCAAACTCCTGGGCGATTGGAGGAATAAATTCCCATGTCAGCAGGGACCTTTCATCGCCGATTCCAACCAAAGAAGAAGAGAAAGGCGGATGGTGAAACAGAAGAAATTTCCATAGGATGTTTGTATTATTGCATGCCGCTTCCAGATCAGCCCTTAGCCATTGCCCTTGTTCGGACTCGGGATCAATATCGGTGTTTGTATCAAGGACCGTAAAATGGGCGTTGCTGTAATCAAAGGAATAGTACAATTCATTATCCGAACCTGAAGCCTGCCCTGGATTGGAAAAAAGCATGGAAAAAACATCTTCGCCGCTTACTCCAAGCTCGTGCCCACGTTCATGGTTTCCAAGGATCGGGTAATAAGGATATTCGGCGGATATGGGCGCGATTTCCTCAAGGGCGATCTCCCACAAAAGAATATCGTAGCCGTCATTGACAATATCTCCGACATTAAGCAAAAAATCAAAAGCGTGGAGTTTCATCTGGTCAACAACAACTTCATGGAAACGATTTGGAACCCCTAAAGGGTAAAGTGGATCTGAACGGCTGTCGCCATATGCTACAAACGAAAAGGGTATATTCGCAAGAGGCGCGGTAATGAAGTCGTGGTCAGGAGTCTGGGCAAACCCCAATTGAACGGCATAGTGATAAAGGGTGTCAGGCGCGAGGCCGGTAATCCGGCCGCAATACGAAAATCGCTCCACCAGCTCATAAACCGGATCCTGGAAAAGAAAGTACTCCCCTGTTACAGCGTCAAAAAGTTCACCGGTAACCGGGACTTCATTTCCGTAACCCGAAGTCAATCCGTAAATGATTTTGCCTGGAAGGTCCATATGGGAGTGGAAACAAACATCAATGGAGTTTGGGGTCACGTTGGTAACAAAGGGCATTACGTTGAAATCGTCGGTAAAAACAGAGGATGGAAATAGGATGCATGTGATAAAAAGCAACGCGATTTTTTTCATGATCCTCTCCTTGTCGCGGTTTTTCGGGGACACATTGGATAGAGCAATTTGTGATCGGCAAATATCTTTTGAGAGAACAATAAGTTATGATTAATAAAACCATTTCCAAAATGTGTCCCAGGACCGCGAATAGCTCCCCATGAAGAAGGCTGGGGTCCCATGATAAAATGAAGCTTCCCACCCGAGGCCACATCCCCATGCTCAAGCCAGGGCAAGAGTAAAGGTTCTCCATTGAGATAGGCTGACTGAATGTAAATATTTTCCGCCGAGTTGTTTTTCGTGGTAATTATAAAGTCGCCACCAGGAAGACCCAAGGTGACTTTATAATTACCACGAAAAACAAC
>CAYSHR010000776.1:0-1820 GCA_964430795.1 uncultured bacterium | reverse complement strand
GTTTTTGACCTGACTGTTAGAACAGGAGTTGTAAATTCTCTTTTTGGAGACGGCGCCGCGGCGGTTTTACTTAGAAGCTCAGATGACCTTTCATTTTCTGACGGTCCCATGATAGTTGATTTTGAATCCCATATAATTTCCCAGGCTATTGATGAAATGAGATTTGATTTTGACAAGGGCAAATTCAATTTTTTCCTTGGAAGAGAGGTTCCCTATCTGATCGGCAAGGAGGTTGAAAAACCTGTATTTGGGCTACTTGAGAGAAATGGGCTCAAAAAGCGGGACATCTCCCACTGGCTTATCCATTCGGGAGGGAAGAAAGTTGTGGATGCCATCAAGTATAACCTGGGTATTACCGAATATGACGTGAGGCATACAAGGTCCATATTAAAAAACTATGGCAATCTATCCTCAGCCTCTTTCATCTTCTCTTTTTTGGAGTTGACAAGAGAGGAAATCGCCAGGGAAGGCGATTGGGGTGTCTCTATTGCCATGGGACCGGGAATTTCCATTGAGACCGGTCTTATTCGGTGGTAGTTAGCGAATTTCTCAAAACCAGCAGTCAGGATTTCTAAAGGAATTTATCTATCAATATAAAGATGATCACAAGGGCCCCCACAGTAATAACAGGGAGAACGTAATTCATCATATGGGCTAATGTTTTTTCCTTATGCCCTTTCTTGATCATCTGCTCCAGGGTAAGGCTTTTCATGTTGGCCAATTGGGGTCTGACATCCTCAATCAGATCCCTATAAAGTCTCAGTTCTCTTTCGTAATCATTTTTTGGATTATTAACTTTGTCCAGAATTTCATTCCTGTCCAGCCCCGCGTTTAAAATATAACCGCGAATTGCGTCAGCGACACTGGTGGCGAGTTTATAGTTAATTATCTGAACTTTTCTTTTAATAGAGTTATCATACTTTAATATCCATTCAAGAATTGCCACGGACAATCTACCTTGAATATTAAAAACCGATCCGGCAAAATCCCTTTTCAACTCTTCGTTATCCTCATCAAGAGCAATAGCTTTTTCAAAAGTGGCAAGAGCTTTTTTTAGCGCCTCAGGATTGTATGAATCGAGATAATAACGCCCTCTTTCCGACAAAGCTTTAATATTTTTTTTGTCCAATAAAAGAACTTCTGAATATAATTGTTTTGCTTCTTCTGTCTGCCCCTCTCTTTGAGCAACATTTGCCTGGGCAAGAAGTAATTCGATTTCTTTCTTTATATCTTTGTTATTGGGATTTTTATCATTATCTTCTTTATTCCGGTTGTCGATACTTATTTTAGAGTCTTTTGTACAATCACATTGGGGCGCGACTTTTTGGCTTTTTGCTTCAAAGAGATATTCAGTGCCGCAAAAAGGACAGTTTTTCAACTCCGCTTGCATAAAACCTTCCTAACTAGCCAAATTATTTAGTAATTTGGACGCTAAAATTCCTTTCTCTCTCTCTATTTTTAACCTTCGGTAAATTTCAGGATTGCATGAGTGAAAATGAAGAAAATTGGGAATGAAGCCAATTTTTTGGAAGAATAGTGAATTGTTTTTCTGGATTTTAGTTATTAATACTTATACAATTCTTTCTTCAAAAGAAAAAACGGGAGGAACTATGGACGCAGAAACCATTTCATATTTAGAGAAAAATGGTGTTGCTTATGTAACATTGGCAAGAAAAGAGGCGAAAAACGCCATAAATGTTGTAATGGTTGATGAACTTCTTGAGATTTTCAATAAAATTGAGGATGAAGCCAAAGTAAAGGTGGTTGTGATTTTAGGCCATGAGGATTATTTCTGCCAAGGAATAGATCTGAGAGATTTT
>CAYSHR010000775.1:0-1825 GCA_964430795.1 uncultured bacterium | reverse complement strand
CGGAATAGTTCTTCTTTCCGGTGTGGTTCTGAAGGTTACAAAAGAATACTTCGCAAAAGAGCATAAACCTGTTGATAGAGATTTATAAATTGATGTTATTATGTTTTAGATATGAGCCGCCGATCTGATGACCGGTTACGGTTTGACTGATTATATCTATCCTTACCCAGGCAAATTCTCCGTCTGATTCAACTGTATGAGAGTAGTTTTCAACCGGACCAACAATAAATCCGCCCTGTTCCGAAAAGATAAGGATATCCGTATAACCCTCTCCTTCAATAACATATACAAGCTCCTGCAGAGATGGATAATCGGTTACAACCGGTAGAGACAGGGTATCATCAGCCACCGGATGCACTCCCAGAAAGCGCGCTGTTGCCCCTGATGCCTCTGCTCTTAATACGGAATGCTTCTCAAACTGGCTATGGGAAAAACCGTGAGTCTCCAGATCCTCTCGGAACGCAAGTAAAGCATCGCTTTGAAGATATACCCTCATGGCGCCATTTGTTCTTTCAATTAAAGCGCCGTCGGTAAACAGAGAAAAGAAACCGCTGGTTGTACCGCCCGCGTTTGCCTGCAATTGCCAGGTGTATGTTCTTGGGTGGTCGGAACTAACAGTTTCCCATGTGACGAAATAATCGTCATCAATAAGGGCGACTCTCCTTTCTATTTCCGCGCCTCTATATGCGGAATCGACTTTGATGGACCTGAAAGGCGGAGCATTAATAAATTCTGAGAGATAAGCGTCTGAATCAGTAAAAGCGTAAACGACTCCAAGGGGCGGCCCCATGTCATCCACAAGAATGAGGTTATGGTTTTTACCATGGATTACGTTCCATCTCTCCTTAAAGGAGATATATCCCGAGTCAAGAGCAAGCATCTGCCTTTTTCCGTAAAAAATAAAACTCGTGGCGTCTGCTTGTTCGTGCCCTAATCCTGCCAGTCTGGCTTTTCCATGTTCGCCAACAACAAGGGCATACATGGAATCTGGCGACCAATCCTCTCTCAAAATTCCCTGACCTCCATTTTCCATAATAATGCTCGGGTCAATGGCCGGAGGAGAGGGACTTGGCATTGTGTCAAGATAAGCGAGTTCCAGAATTGCCGCCCCGGCTGATGTATTTTGAGAGCAGGACTGACTTTGCCGGTAATGCCAGGCATAGTCATCCCTGCCAAATAGAGCGGCAATGGGTCCGGAAGGCCCGCAGGAAAGATTTGAGTCGTCAATAGGAGGGCACTTACCATCGGGCATAATTATGGCAAGCCTCCAATCTAAAAGCTCCTTCATCCTAATATCAGACCATGGATCATCCACCTCTATCACTTCCGAAACGCATGGCGGCCATAATCTTGCCCTGCATTCAATTTTATATGGGTAACTTTGCCCTTTGGCGAAACGATGATAGGCGGCGACAAAAGGAAGATAGGTTTTGAATGTATAATCGAGATAATTCGGACCTTCGCCCTGCCCTCCTCCATCAGGCATCTGGAAATCAAGAAGGCACCACGGCGCCGTAGTTAACGCGACATTCACATATTTCGCGGCTTGGGGAATATCATTAAAGGTCATTCCCACAACACCAAGACCGCTTGTGAATTTGATTATATGATTATTTTGTAAAAGCTTCCCTAAAAACAGTCTTATATAGAAACCATGGAGTTTTTCAGCAATCCCCAGGATTGAATCTCTCATATCGTCAAGCTCAGATGGCAAGAGAAGTTCAAATCCAGCTAAAATATCATATGTGTGACAAAACTCCACCAGGGCTTGCCCACCATGAATAGTGCCCTGGAAACAATCATCAAGTGGCAAATTCGCCAGGAT
>CAYSHR010000774.1:0-1833 GCA_964430795.1 uncultured bacterium | reverse complement strand
TTCCATTTATCTCTTCACCTGTTTCAAGAGGATTCCACCAATCAAATGTTACAAAAAATTTACGTTTAGGGGATGTCCAGAAAAAACATGTTTTGAAAGTTATTTCAGTGAAGTTGCCATCTACGCGGGTGATTTTCAAAATGGCTTTTTCTTTGCGATGATGAATAAATATATGACTTTATTATAAATTAACCTCCTGGGCGAGAGCGTTTTTTTGATGCCTTGATTGTATAGTTGCAAATCAGGCTTGCCTCTTTAATTTGGACCGTATTGTTTCGCGGGAATAATATTTATGGAAAAACTCTGGGGAAAAGCGAAAGCAATCTTAAAGGATAAACTTCAAGAGAAGAATTATTATAGTTGGATCGAGCCTGTACAATACAAAGGATCAGGGAAAAACAGAATTATCCTGGAAACTCCAAATAACTTCTATCGCGGATGGTTTATCAACAATTATCTGGCTCAAGTGGAGACAATTCTGGCGGACCTGACCCAAAAGGAGCTTTTGGTAGCTGTGGAAATCAGCGAATCGGGCTTAAAAGGGCAGATGGATTTTGGCTCAAAAATCCTCGGCGCGAAGGATCGTCCTGAAAAGAAAAGACATATACAAAAAGGGCGTCCGGCCAAACTGCCTGTAGCTGTACTCAATCCAAAATATAATTTTAACAATTTTATTGAAGGCCCAAGCAATCAACTGGCCAGAGCCGCGGCTGTATCGGTTGGGAATGAACCGGGCAAATCCTTCAATCCTCTTTTTCTTTATGGCGGCACCGGCCTTGGAAAAACCCACCTTATCAACGCCATCGGAAATCGGATTCTGCAAAAACATCCTGACATGAAAATCGTATCTCTCTCTTCCGAGAAATTCATGAACGAAATGATCAGCGCCATTCACCATAACAGAGTGAACTCTTTTCGGAATAAATACAGAAATTGCAACATCTTGATGATTGACGATATCCAGTTCCTTGCCGGTAAGGAGAGGACTCAGGAGGAGTTCTTCCATACCTTTAACGCCCTCCATGAAGGTGGCAGCCAGATTGTCATGACCTCGGATCGCCAACCCAAGGATATTCCCAACATCGAGGACCGTCTTCGCACAAGATTCGGGTGGGGGCTTGTGGCGGATATCCAGCCGCCTGAGCTTGAAACACGATTGGCGATTCTCAAGGAGAAAGCCGAGGAAGAGAAGATCGACCTTCCTGATGATGTGGCTTTTTTCCTCGCCTCAAAATTTGTGGACAACATTCGCGAACTTGAAGGCGCCTTTATCCGCCTTATGGCTTTTGCTTCATTCAGGGGCAACTCCATCACCCTGGACCTGGCAAAAATGGTTCTTAGAAACATGATTGTGGATGATGAAAAACGGGTGACGGTGGACATGGTTCAAAAATCGGTCTGTGAGTATTTCAAGGTCAGGGTTTCTGATTTGAAGAGTCCCAGAAGACAGAGAATCATCGCCATTCCCAGGCAAATCGGAATGTATCTCTCAAGAAAACTCACCGACTCCAGCTTTCCGGATATTGGAGATCAGTTTGGCGGCAGGGACCACTCCACGGTTATTCACGCCTGCAATAAAATAGACAAGCAGGTTCAAAAAGACCCCAGTCTGACCAAGATTATCGAGACTCTGGAGAAGACCATCAGGACCTGATGCCGGTAACGACTGATGGATTTAGGGAAAGTTTGCTGATAACTTACAACTGGTAATTTATAATTCCTTTTCCCCTCTTCATTAAAAAAATTTCTTAAAGTATTTAGCAATCGTTCAGGTGCAGGGGGGCTTTTTGGAAAAGGGGGGAGATGTACTTGTTACGTGTCCCCGGATTTTCA
>CAYSHR010000773.1:0-1845 GCA_964430795.1 uncultured bacterium | reverse complement strand
TAGTACGCTCTGTAGAAAAAGATGTTGCCGGCTCTAAGGTAAAATCGGATTTTACAGGGGAGCTTAAAAAAACCGCTAACGCCAATAAGGGGCAAATCTCACAGATTATAATTTCAAACTATATAAGGGACTTCAGAAAAACCCTCAAAAGCAAGATAGACAAAGAGGATACGGCTAAAGTCGCCATAGATGCTCTTGAAAAATATGTATCTTCAAATCCCCTGGAAAAGCCCGGCATACACGCGGGCAATTATCTCCATGAATTTGGTCTTATGCTGGACCACAAGATAGAGAGCAGCCAGGATGATTTTTCAGAGTTGATATCTCCTTTGCTTAAAGAATATACCGAAACCGGAGAATCAAAAGATAAAGGGGATATCTTCGAGCAATCCCTGCCCATGATGGCTGTTTTCTGGCAAACACCCGGCCTTGAGGACCTTGATAAATTTAAGAGCGAGCTTCTCAGGTATATAAAAACCAAGGTGCCGGCAAATCCGGATGATGAATTCCTTAAAGCATTTGAGGGTAAAGTCGAAAACCTCGGCGCCGACATGCACAAGACTTACACCGATGCCAGACCGAAGATGCTTCTCAAAAAATACCTTGTTGAAAATCGTCTTCAGAACGCCCGTTTTCGCATGGCCGGCAATTATGGCGGACTTCTGGCCGCGGTTAACGAAGCGATTGTCAAAGCGGAATTGAAAGTAACCCTGACCGCTTTTTTCCTGGTGTTTCTCTTCTGTTCATTGGCATACAAATCCGGCTGGGCGGGGGTCTTTTTCCTCATCCCCATATTGCTTTCCAACTACATGACCTTTGCGCTAATGGGCGCGCTTAATATCGGCCTGGACGTTAACGCCCTGCCGGTTGTCTCCCTTGGAGTCGGGCTTGGCGTTGACTATGGATTATATGTTCTTGGAAGAGTGGAGGAGGAATACGCTATTAACCCGGATATAAACGCGGCTACTGTAAAAGCCATCTCCACAGCGGGCAGAGCTGTCCTATTTACAGCGAGCACCATGGTGGCGGGAATTATTTTCTGGGCATTCTCATACCTGAGATTCCAGGCTGAAATGGGAATACTTCTGGCTTTCTGGATGATAGTAAGCATGCTGGGTGGGCTGGTTCTTCTGCCCTCTCTGGTTACACTCTTTAAGCCCAGGTTCATTACCAAAGGAAAATAACTTATTCCGGGTAATCGGTCAGTTACCGGTAGCATGGTTTGAGATTGAGGGACATGACCTCATTTTTCTGAAACATTGAGCACAGCCGATTAAGTCAGGTAAATGGGGATCGTGTCCCCTGATCTCATATGAAAAAAAGTCACCCTTTAACTGACCGATTACTATTCCGGTTTATACGTCAGCTTCAATTCCTTGACCGCCTTTACTTCATCCATACGCCTTGCTTTTGGTTTGTATGGCGCGCCGACAAGAACCTCAGGCTCGGTCTCAGCCTCTTTATGAATTGCCTTCATGGCCGCGACAAATTCATCACAATTCTGTAGACTTTCGGTTTCGGTAGGCTCGATCATCAACGCCCCTTTTACAACCAGGGGGAAATAGACTGTGGGAGGATGGTATCCGTAATCCATCAGACGTTTTGCCACATCCATGGTTTTTACATTGTTCGGCAGACCCTTTTCGGTAAAGACGCATTCGTGCATACAGGTTCTGTCATGGGCGATATCATAAACGTCTTTAAGTTTCTCCTTTATATAGTTCGCGTTTAACACCGCCATCCGGCTGACCTTCTCAAGACCCGGTCCGCCCATCTCTATGATATATGTGAAGGCTCTTACCAGAACGCCGAAATTACCAAAATAGTTTCTCACTTTTCCAATGG
>CAYSHR010000772.1:0-1852 GCA_964430795.1 uncultured bacterium | reverse complement strand
CACCTTATTGCCTCCAGCGTTTCTTTCCGGTTTTATTTTTCCACTTCTTGTAAAACATGGCGCCTCCGGATCAGCCGAAACAGGAAAACAGACGGGATTTATTTATGGTGTGAATACTCTGGCCGGTATTGGCGGTTCTGTTATCGCGGGATTTATTCTGATTCCATGGGTTGGGGCTCAATGGGGAATATTTTTTAGCGCCCTGTCTCTATTTGTCATCGGCGTCTATATTTGCCAAAAACTATCTCCCAAATCATTAAGAAACGCCATTCCCATCACCCTTGGATTAGTCTTTTGTTTTTTAGCCCTTGTTTTGCCCGGCAGGCATATAAACCTGAAGCTTATGGCATCCATGCGCCCTGCCGGGGGCAAAGCTTTGTTTATAAATGACGACTCTGACGCCAATGTAATTGTTTATGATGTACAGGGGGCAAGAGAGCTGAATATAAACGGAGTTCAAACCGCGGGAACTGATCCTGTGATGAGAACCACTCAGATACTCCAGGGGCACATACCCATGATGATGCACCCAAATCCAAAAAACGTATTGATGGTTGGATTTGGCACCGGAGAAACCGCGCGAATATGTTCAACTTACGGTGTCAATAAAATTGATATCGCTGAAATCTCCTCGGGAGTTTTAAAGGCCGCTCCTTTTTTTGATTACATAAATCACGGAATCTATAAAAGCCCTTTTCTAAACGCCATGATAACTGATGGCGTAAATTACACCCGCCTTTCAGATAAAACATACGACGTAATAATGAACGATTCTATTCACCCGGCCTATTTCGGAAACGCCGGGCTATACTCCAGGGATTATTTTTCAGCGGCAAAGAAAAGACTTGCGCCACAAGGCGTAATGACCAGTTGGATTCCCCTTTTTGATCTCAATAATCAGGCTTTTAGAATGATGGTTAACAGCTTTGTTGATGTTTTTCCCAACAGCGCCATAATATATGGACATTCTTCCTTTAACAGGCACGCGCTGCTTGTTGCAAAAAATGGAAAGGCGCCGCTTCTATCTTTAAGAAGAGTAAAGGAATCCATGGCAAGACCTGAAATCGCCAAAAGCCTTGGCAACATTGACATTGACGAGCCTCTGGACATTGTAAATTTTATTATTATTGGGCGAAAAGGGCTCTCGCGATATCTTGCCAAAGCGAAAATACACACAGACAACTATCCCTTGTTGGAATTTGAGGCGCCGGTTTCCGGATTTAAACCCGAGGCATGGCGGGACAATCTAAAAGGAATAATCGCGAAAAGAGAAAACCCTCTGAGCTATGTGGATATTTCCGACTTTGATGACAAAGAGCAATTCCTTGGGGACTTTAGAAACAGATATATAGCAGTAGGGCAGGTGCTGAACGCTCTTGCCACAGTAGACCTTACCCCTGATGTAATGGAAGGGAAGCTTCTTGCGGCCAGAGAGATATCTCCCGGTGTTCCTGGGGTGGATCCAATAATATCCACTATAAAAACCTATTCCAAAGCTATGGGCAAGCTTGAGGGGGTGGAATCGGAAAGACGAATTCCCCTTGCGATTGCCCAGACGCAAATCGGCAATTATGATCAGGCTTTAAATCTTCTAAAAGCCGAACTCCATGAAAACCCGAAAAGTGTTTACGCTCTTGGCAATATCGGCCTTGTATATTTAAAGAAAGGCGATCTTGATAAAGCTATCGAAAGTTTTTCAGCGGTCTTGAAATTGAAGGAAGATGACATTGACGCGAAAAAGCAATTAGCCGTAGCCTACTATAAAAAGGGTGATTTTCAAGAAGCTGAAACCTGGTTTGAAAAGGCCGCGAAATCCACAACCCCTGACGCCGACCTCCTTATTCAAGTAGCC
>CAYSHR010000771.1:0-1862 GCA_964430795.1 uncultured bacterium | reverse complement strand
TAACAAGTACATCTCCCCCCTTTTCCCAAAAGCCTCCTTGTAACTGAACGATTACAAATGGAGCGTCTTGCCCCTTTCAATTTATCATATTCGGTGCTATATTCCCCTCGCCTGTTTTTGGAGCCAAAATGAAAAAGCTGCTCAGCGAAGATAATAAAGGATATATGAGCACGATCATGAGTGTTAGTTCCATCGGAATCGAGATGGGCGCCGCCATTGGTCTTGGAGTATATCTGGGGCATATTGCCGACAACTATTTTGACTCTGATCCCACAGGTAAATTCATCGGCGCGTTTTTTGGTCTTGCCGCCGCTGCTTTGTCACTTTATAAAGCCGTGTTACGGATAAAAAGGGCTGAAATGGAGGCTGATGACAAGTGATCTGGTCAAAGACCAAGCCCTGGCTGATTTATATTGAAAATGTCACCATCATTGTGTATATAGTGATGATTCTTGGTGCGACGCCCTTTGTTAATATCAGGCTTTCGGCTGGAATTATATTGGGCGGCGCCCTGGGATGGGCAAATTTCGATCTTTTAATAAGAATCGGCGAGCGAGTCTTTAAAGACCCCGAGCATCCCCAGATGTCATACTTTATTTTCACCTGGGTGAAATTCTGCTTTATCCTGGTGGTGCTCTTTTTCTCAATCAGAAGCGGCTGGTATCATCCTGTGGGACTGGCATTAGGCGTCTCTAACTTTGTTCTTGGGGTTTTTCTGGGAACTCTTATCTGGGCTTTACAAAAAAAGGCTCTTGAAAAAGATGAGGATTCAACGGAATCTGGAGAATTAAGACCTCCGGGAAAGACCGGCTTGTTAAATATTATTCGCAGGTTAAGGAAAAATCTCTATATGATTTATCTTTAAGGGGACATTTGATATGCGTAAAGCTTCTCTATTACTGATGACCACGGCAATTCTGTTTCTAGCGCCCGCCTCCGCCTTTGCTGTTGAATCCTGGAGCTTTTTCAATCCCATCGCCGGCGCCCTTGGTCTGCCGGTCCATGTGGTTTGTTACGGATGTGTGGCAATTTTCCTCATAATCTCCGGTTTTACCATAGGCGGCGCCTATAATAAAAAACTGAATGATTATGAGGCATGGA
Source organism: uncultured bacterium (assembly GCA_964430795.1). Taxonomy (GTDB): domain Bacteria; phylum Lernaellota; class Lernaellaia; order JACKCT01; family CAYSHR01; genus CAYSHR01. The sequence continues at coordinate 761 of CAYSHR010000771.1, read as the reverse complement.
AAAAAGAACCTATGGATTCCCGTGGACCAAGCCCCATCGCGCCAAGCGAGAAATTCTCTCTGGCAAACTTCTTTGAGACTTTGATCCAGGCAGTGCTGAATATGATGGATGATGTTATCGGACATGGTTCCAGAAAATATTTTCCCATTCTGGGCAGCCTGGCTTTTATCATCTTTTTTAACAACATCATGGTCCTTCTACCTTCAGGCGCAAACGCTACTACCAACCCCAGCACCAACGCGGCTATGGCTGTTGTAGTTTTTATTCTTTATCACTATTTTGGGATCAGAGAGCACGGAATATTGAAATACGCCAACCATTTTATGGGACCCCTGGAGGGCAAACTCAAATATATCCTTGCCCCCATTATGATTCCTATCGAGCTTATCAGCCATTATGTCAGACCAATTTCCCTTACTCTCCGTCTTTTGGGAAACATGTACGGTGATCATACTGTATTCGCCGTATTTATGGGCCTTGTGGTTGTACCTTTGATCTACCCCATGCCCTTTCTTATATTGGGCACTCTGGTCTGTATAGTTCAGACCCTGGTCTTTGTTCTTTTGAGCATGGTCTACATAAGTCTGGCCGTTGCTCACGATCATTAACAATTAATAAGCTGATAATTTTTCAGTTAAGATGTCGGTTCTAAATACCGGCTTTATTCATTTCGGACTGAAAGGGTAGCGCCGAGAATAGTAATAGCCAAAGAAAAGGAACCGGCATAACAAAATCCAAATTGAAAGGAGGTGTATGTAATG
>CAYSHR010000770.1:0-1871 GCA_964430795.1 uncultured bacterium | reverse complement strand
AATGAAAGGACCTAAAAACCCACAACATAACTTAACTCGCTACATAACTTGCCAAAGGATTTACTTTGAGCTCAGACCCAATTTATTAAAGCTTAGAAACGGTATTAGTAACTGGTTGGATGGATGGTCTGGGTTATTATATCTCCTTTAAGCATCACCATTTTTGAGCGGTTTACGCAATTACGGAATTAACGGAATTTTTCTATACTTTAGACTTTTAATGCTATTCGCTATTTCCTGGATTGGTAGAAAGGAATACTAAGTTCTTTTCTTATTTCTTTCTTTTTTGAAGTTTTTTTAAGAAAGAAATTGCGTAAATTGCGTAAATAGCGTAATCCGCATTATTTAAACTGCTTACAGCTTATTCCTTCCACTAACCGAGCCATATATCCTCAATCTGTCTACTAATTCTTGTTGATGATGGTTAACATCCTCGTGTTTCCCTCATGCTGGCGAGTCATTTCAACACCAACCTCTTTCAGGTTGTGTTCCAAAGTGTTTAATTTGCGCGCTAGACTTTGCGCGTTTTTCGGCCATGATCTGTCTTTCTTTGCTTCCTCATTTTTCTTATTGAGTTGCTCCAGTAGGTCCGAAGCTGTCCCATTCCAGTCTTTCCTGTTCTCCATAAAATTAATTACTGCTTGGGCGACAGAATGAGATTCTATGACCTCTAAATTTTGTGTGTTAATATTTTTATAGTATATCTCACGGAAATCATAATCCTTGCCCGCAATACCTGTAAGCACTTTGTTAATCGCCGCACCCCAAACTTCAAAATCTGCCATTCGGGTCATGTGTTTCAATTGCTTTAATCCTCGTTTTTCGGCCATAGCTTTGGAGAGGACATTAAAAATTCCACCAAGTATGCTGGACCTTACATCTTTAAATTCATTATGAAGCTCATCATCAGTCTTAATCTTTCCTGTCCGGCTAAACCTTTCAAGCTCCGCTAAAATACACCTGTCCAATAAGTCTGGTGATGTAGCCACTACATTTATGCCGCTCAGGATGATGCACCTTTGGTAACGCATTATAAAATCCTCACCGTTTGTATAAAGCATCCGCTTGGAATGTGCATCACCAGTAACAGTTCGGCTTAATATGTCTTGAACGTCCTGCTTAATAAAAGATTGGTTGTCAATACAGCTTATCCAATGGTGATGTAGATACAGTATCAGATCGTCTCTTTTAATATGCCCAAGAGTCTCAGCCAAGGACGGGTCTACTAAAGCCTTTATAAATTTCACTAAAGACGTCTTTCCACTCCCTTGGCTTCCATGTGGCACTAGGATAGGGTGAGAGATATTAGGAATAAAGTAAGTAACCAAAAGTACTGTCACTAAAAATCTGAAATCCTCTCTTTTTATGCCTTCAAAAAAAGGCAGGAGATCTTCAATACTTCCATCTTCAGAAGGTTTAATCTGTGCCTTCTGATGCTTAAATCTCCTAAAAATCACAGGAGCTGGAACAATTCTCCATCCATCCTCGTCTATCTCTACAGCTTCCCAAGATTCATTGCAGAGGTCATAATATATTTTCCTCCTGTACCATGACAGCCTTGGATTCAACTCTCCATCGTGTTTTGGATACCATTCGCAATAGTGTGCATCCTCAGGATTGATCTTAGGTTCCGCATTCCTACCGATCGCTTCCAGGTTAGCTAAAGCCTCTTTCAGTGCATTATCATTTAGGCCTCTTCCAGTTTCATTATAATAAAGAGTTCTGAGGTGTTCTTTAAATCGTGGATCTTGAACAGCGTGCCATTCTCGATGGTTATTCCTTTGAATTACGGCAAATAGTTGGTCATTTTGATCGGTGAAAAATAGTTCAATATTGTCATCCCCCAGCTTTGTTATTTTATCAGCAGCAGT
>CAYSHR010000769.1:0-1878 GCA_964430795.1 uncultured bacterium | reverse complement strand
TGGACAGAAAAAAGACTGGATCGGCGAATATCAAAGACTTAACCGGGAATCAGGGTTATTTGATTATGGGACTTTTCCAGATGCCCGGTAAAACATTGACAGTATAAAAAATTAAGGTTTAACATAACATTAGCCCGCATTATTCATGAGGATTCGTAGTGAGACGGGACATGATTCTCAAATGTTATTTCTTATCAAGAGGTTAATGATGAAAAAGTTATGGATTCCCATGTTGTTTATCGCAATTTGTCTTACAGGCGCCATGATTTTACTTTCATGCGGTGACGACGATGACGACGACAGCAACGACGATGACGACGACAGCAACGACGATGATGATGATCTATTTGATCCCCTGGAAAGAATCGGCGAAGCCTGGGACCTTGCTGAAGAGGAAATGGGCAACGGGTACGATCTGCTTACCTTGTTTCAGATAGAGGGAACGGCGGTAAATTCCGGCGACGCTTGGGCGAATAAGGAATTTACCTGGGAGTATCTATTTTACGCGGAATGGACCGCGCCCCTTCGTTATAAAATGGTAAAGATCGTTTTTCTGCCCAGTCAAACCGTAGAGATTCTTTGTGATGAGGATGAATCCGGATCCGGGTGTGAAGTGCTCGGGCGGGTTTTTCTCACCGAAGCCGAATGGGGCGACGCTGATATTGGATATGACCAGATGATTTTGACGGCAAAAACTCTATTGGCACCGGATCAGGTGGATTATATCAGTATCTTCGAAGACCTGAATCCATCATACCAATTCATTGGTTATTATCTGCAAAACCAGGTTTCTGTCCTTTTGCTGATCAACGCGGAAAATGGTGAAATTGTGGAATAGCCGCCTCGATTTTTTTAATAGGAGTCGGAATAAAGAGGTGAAACAAGAGAAAAAAAGAGAAAAAAAAGCTGGCCGCCTGACCATGCCCGCCGGTCCTGCTGATCTGGATGCCCGCTTTACAAAGAAAAATCCGGTTTTCAGGTTTGTACTGGTGGGTGGAATGATATTCTGGGCGGTTTTCTTTTACATACATTTCGGACTGGGCAACTTCTTGCCTGTCAAAATAGTCAAAATGGCGCCGGACCGCAGTTCAGAGTACGAGTTTGAGGAGATAGGGACCGGAGTTTTATATGGCCTGGGGTTTTTGCTGGCTTCCTTTCTCGCGGTGACCACTCCCGGCGCTCGGCGTCGCTTTGTGCTTTTCGCGGCCTTCTGCTTTCTTACTTTCGGCGAGGAGTTTAACTGGGGACAGCAGATTTTTCATTTTACCTCACCCCAATTTTTCGCGGAACACGGCATATTCGGTGAAACAAACCTCCACGGAATCCGCCGGTTCAGACCTTTCTACATGTTGTTTTTCGTAGCTCTGCCTGTGGGAGGTTTTCTGATCCACCTGATCCGCCGAGCCAGGAAAAAAAAGGATCAACTGGCCATCTGCCTTCTCTGGTGTTTCGCCGGCGCTTTTATTGCCGAGTGCCCGGCGGCTAAAAGCTTCTTTCAGTTCCTTCTATCCTGGATGATTTTCGCCTACCTGGTTCTTATGACCCACCTGCGTTTTTGGAAGGAAAATAATGCTCTCCAATGATTTTGCCGGAAGTAATAATTTTTGACCAGCCCTATTCTTTGCCGGTCATCAAGGCTTATTATATTTGCCAAAGAGAATATTGAATCTGATGGTAAGCAGGTCCCAGATCATTCTTGGGCCGTCGGTAAGAAATTGAAGCCTGGTCTCGTCGGAATCCTTCCAGGTTACGGCCATCTCTTTTATCTTCAGTTTATTTATCCAGGCCAGAAAGAGTATCTCGGCGTCAAAGCTCCATCGCTCCATTTTTTGTAGGGGAAAAAGAAGGTTGGTAGTTTTGGCGGTAAAACATTTAAAG
>CAYSHR010000768.1:0-1884 GCA_964430795.1 uncultured bacterium | reverse complement strand
AAATGGTTGCGGCGTCTGTCTATTCGGCGCGCAGATGGGTGGCAAACTCAACATACCGGCATATATTAACGCTGTCACCGGATGGAATAACCCGCCGGAACACTACCTTGAAACCGGCGCGAGAATTCAGGCCCTGCGCCAGGCATTCAACGCAAGACAGGGCATCAACATTAGAAAGGATTTCAAGCTTCCAAGAAGAGCAGCCGGGGCGCCCGCCCTTGAGGCTGGACCTTTAAAAGGCGTTACCCTCGATGAAAATAAACTCATCGGCGATTTTCTCGACGAAATGGGCTGGGACAAAAACACGGGCATTCCGACAAAGGAAACTCTGGAGTCTTTGGGACTTGATGACGTGGCTAAGGAGATTTATTAATGTAGTCTGAAGAAGCTTGAATTCTTCACTTTGACAGTGGTGGTTCGCGAGCCCCCTCGCAAAAAAAAGATGGGAAACGACAATGGATGAAACCGGGTTGGAAAAGAAAAAAAACGACAATGATCACTGTTGCGATGTGAAGCATGTAAAGCTTTTTGACAATTTTATGCGCCCTTTCATTCACAACACCGACAAGCTTTTTGGCAGGTATGTCAAAGCCGGCATGACGGTCATTGATATTGGTTGCGGTCGTGGATTCGCCTCTTTGGGACTGGCGAAACTTGTTGGGAAAGACGGGAAAGTGGTTTCGGCGGACCTTCAACAGGAAATGCTTGACATGGTAAAGGAGCGGGCGAAAAAGCATGAGCTTGGCCACATTATTTCCTACCACATCTGTCGGCGGCGACGCATAGGAATAGAGGGCAAGTTCGATTTCGCCAATGCCTTCTGGATGGTCCATGAGGCGCGGGATCAGAAAGGTTTTTTTTGTGAGATTTTCGCGTTTTTAAAAACCGGCGGCATGCTCTTTATCGCGGAGCCGAAAATTCATGTTTCGAAAAAAGCCTTTAATAAGGAAATTGCCGGCGCCAAAGAAGGGGGGTTCAAAGTTCATTCCCACCCTAGGGTTGCCTTTTCCCATGCCGCCCTATTGATTAAGGGCTAACCCTTAGGAAAAATCCTTTTCATTGCCGACGAATCATAAACCGTAGTCCACCGGTTCGATGAGATATTTCTTATATTTTGCGTCCAAAACCCGAATATGGTTCAGCCACCAATCCTTTAGCAGGGATAGAACGTCATTGGCCACGTCGGCGTTGTACATTTGGAGCCTTCGCAAATCACTGGTTTTTTGAATCATTTTTTCGTGGATATTTTTATGCGCGGGCAACTCGGGATATATATGCTCCTTCATGAGTTGCTCTTCCCGAGCAAAATGGGTTTTTGTATATTCATATAAGCGCTCAAGTATCGCGCCTACTTTATTTTCGCCGGAATCGCTTTTAATGGAGGTGAAAAGGTCGTTGATAATGTCTATGATTTCCCGGTGATGCTTATCAAGTTCCTTGTTTCCAACACTGTAATTTTCTTTCCAAAGGACAAAGGGTAACGGTGACATGATAAAATCCTCCTTTTCGAAACATACCATGGCGGAATCGGTATGTCCAAAATCTTAAATAGCTACTTGTCCAAGAACACCAATGGCAAATTATCACTTCTGTCCGCTGATCCTTCGATCTGGTAACTCACATCGCCTATGCCGTTTCCGTCGCTGTCATTGCCGGCATAGTCTGAGTAATAATTGCCCCCGACGCACGGGCCGCCAAGAATATTCTCCATGGTACAATTAAGGAAAGTATGCCACGAATTATCTTCTCCATTGTCCAGACATGTTCTACGGGCAGCGATGTGGTTATTATATATTTTATTATGATGAGTGCTTTTTCTCATGGAAATTCCAAACCCAAAAAAGCCGGAACCTTCAATGTGATTATTCTCGACAAGGCAGTTTT
>CAYSHR010000767.1:0-1885 GCA_964430795.1 uncultured bacterium | reverse complement strand
GGACAACGGAACGGGCGGAAATGCTTTCGACCCATACTCGCACCATTGGTCAGAAAAAAAGAAAAATATATTCCAGACTTAAAGATGATGGTTCTTTGAAGAAGGTTTCAAAAATCATCAGCAATCTGGCCGCCCTTGATGAGAGCAACAGAACCGCCTATTCTCAAGCTCTGGAAATCCGGGAGCTTCTCAATAATGAGATAGTTGAGAGAGTGGGCATCAATACCCTTGATCTTCGTTTTTACACTCTGGATGAGATATTGAACCTGATAAGAGACAGAGAGCGAATCGATCACAGAGAAATTACCAGAAGAACTCGTGGTCTTGTGTTCAATTCCGGAATCCATGTTCATACAGGTAGCGATGCAATGCGTTTTCTGGACAAATACATTCTTGTAAAACCCAGAAAGCATGTATTAAGTGGAAACTGCGCCCACCCTGGCCATTGTGAAGGAAAAGTCAGGATAGTCCAGTCCCTTGAAGATGTGACTAAAGTTGACAATGGCGATATCGTAGTAACTCCGAGTTCCGGAACAGAATTTATTGAAGCTGTCAGAAAAGCGGCCGGTGTGATCATTGAAAGCGGTGGAATGCTTTCACCAGTTACTCAAATGTGCCGCGAAACAGACACTCCTTGCTTGATAAATGTCCAAAGCGCGCTGATTTCTCTATCGGATGGCGACATGGTCATAATGGATGTTGAAAACCAGAAAGTGACATTCGCGTCAACATCCGATGAACCGGCAATTCCATTTGATACCCGCTCGGTAAAAGTAATTGAGTTCAAAGATGATGAAAAAATGGTTGTTCGCCTTGAGGATGTCGCCATGGAGGACTTGCATATCTTTGGCGAGAAGGCTACCAATCTTGCTCTGCTTTTAAGAGAAGGATTTCAGATTCCTCCCGGTTTCGCCCTTGGGCGCTCGGCCATGTATAAATACCTGGCTGAGAAAGGCTGCAAGATTGTTGATGGTGTCTATAACTCTGAAACATTGGAAAAAGCCCGAAGAATTCTAATCGAAGAGACCGCCACCAACTTCCTTAGAAACCTTCCTCTGGATGCCACAGTTATATTCGATGAGGAAGGTTGCGTGGTGCGGGCAAGCACCCTTCCTGGAGAAGTTGACTATTCCAAAAAAAGACAAGGCCTTACTTCCACTCTTGCCATACGCACACTTGAAGGACTTTGGAAAGGCATCAGAAAATGCTGGCTCTCCTTTATCGAGCAGCCTGTTACAATACAGGATGATGCTGGAAAAGAGCAAACCTTCATGGGCGGCGGCGTCATTATTCAGCAATTCAAACCAGGCGACCGCTCAGGAATAATCAAATCCACCGACCTTGATCATCCGGGATCAAATGTAATGACATTGGAGGCTTGCCTGGGAGCCGGCCACTCCCTCTATACAGGAAAAGCAAGACCCGACAGATATAGAATCAGCCGGAAAACAGAACGCATAATAAACAGGATCATTCCTCTAAAGACACGGTTCGAAATGGTCCAACCCAAAACCGGTAAGCTGATATTAATTCCTGTGCCCGAAGATATCATTGAAGCCGAGGTATTAAGCAGGCAACAGATCAGAATCCTTGTTCACTCGGTTTTAAAAACTGAGAAACTCCTTGAAAAGCCTGTGGGCCTGGAATGGACAATAAAGGTTGGGGAAATTTTCTTTTTAAACGTGATGGAACTCGATAAGGCCGCGACAAAGAAGAGTCTATAAAATTCGAGGAATTTATATAAAAAAGCCGCCTATTCGGACGGCTTTTTTAATTTTTCAGTAAGGGCACGGCATGCCGTGCCCCTACAGGAGGCATTCGGTCATCGAGAACGTAAAATATCTTTCGCACATTTAAAAAGGTCGACAGCCCTCGATCCAGTTGG
>CAYSHR010000766.1:0-1889 GCA_964430795.1 uncultured bacterium | reverse complement strand
GGAAATAACAGCGCCAAAAATTAACCCATTGTCATTGAAATGGGGTGAAATACATACGATAAAACCGGTTATTTCATTGTCAAAGCTCAAAGGAATAAATAACCTGGAATTTCTGCCAAGAGGCTCATTTGCCATTTCCGCGATATATGCGGCCCCTTCCAATACCATCTCAGTGTCAAATTTCTCGATAACCAATTTATTCTTTTTCCCATCAATGGGTCTATCACCTTTAAACCACCTGATATCCTCGAATACATCTCCATTTTTATTTATAAAAAAGCCTGTATGAAAAGCGTTTAAAAACTGATGGAAAATCCGCGCGAAATTAGCCAGCAGTTTTTCCTCATCGAACAAATGATCCAGAGCTTCCCCTATTTGAACAACAAAATCCAGAAGCCCGATTTTATCCTCTTCTCCATTTCCAAATTCAGTGACCTTATCAACCTCTGTCCATGGGATTGTCTTTGTGATGGTTGACCTGCAACTGGGCACACTATCGAGCCTGGTTTCAACATTTCCGAATAATATATCGTCACCCTCTTTTACCTTGGTTCTGGATGATACTTTTTTTCCATTTACAAATGTCCCGTTAAGGCTGTTATTATCTTCGATCCAAAGCCTGTTTTTATTTCTAATGATTCTTCCATGTTCTCTTGAGACAGATGAGTGGGAGAGGAAAATATCACACAAGCTGTCACGGCCAATAACGGTGCGCTCTTTTAATATGGGAAAGGCCACAGGAGATGAACTATCAACTTTAACAACAAGATATTCCATAGTGTAAAAAACCCCAGGGTTCACAATAACAAGTAAAATCAATAGTAGTGATTTTTTAAAGGCGTTTCAAGGAATGAGTTCTTAACAAATGGAATAATTAATAAAAATTGTTTTTCAAGTTTTTACATGGGTTGGTCTTGGCATATAATGAAATAGGAGTATATACTTCTTTTTACATTAGGATTTAATATTTCAAAGGGAATTCCCTTGATAATAATTGGAGGTGTAATGCCCGATAGAGCCATTGGTCTTTCCAAGGAAGGTTTGCGGGTTGGCGAAAAGTCAATGCCCTTTATCTCGGGTTCCGTTCATTACTGGCGGCATGAAAGAAGCAAATGGCAATTAATTCTGGACAACTTTGTTGACCTTGGTTTTGGCATATTGCAGACCTATGTTCCCTGGTCTGTTCACGAAATTTCTCCCGGTGAATTTGATTTTGGACAATATTCACCTAACAAAAACCTGCCTGAATTTCTTGATCTATGCCACAAATCAGGCCTTTGGGTCATCTTGCGTCCCGGCCCTCATATTAACGCGGAAATCACTTATTTCGGCTATCCAAAAAGACTGTTTGAAAATCCTGAGAACATTGCCGTATCAGCCACCGGCCGGCAGGTGCTCCTTCCCGCGCCGCCAAGAACTTTTCCGGTAATTTCATACAATTCAGAACACTTTTTCCAGGAATTGACAGTTTATTTTGAGGAATTTGCCAGGGTGGCCTCAGGTTTCTGTTATCCGGAGGGGCCGGTAATAGGTATTCAGTCAGATAATGAAATGAGCTATTTTTTCAGAACAGCTTCTTATGATCACGACTATTCTCATTGGACGTTGAAAAAGTACCAAGAGTGGCTCTTGGAAAAGTATGGAAGCCTGGAAAAAATTCGTGATGTCTACCACAGATCCTTATCTTCAATCTCTGAAATCTCCATGCCTGAGTCATTTCAGGCAAGGAACATCGCCGATCTTCCTTTTTACATTGATTGGAGTGAGTTTAAGGAAGAGATGCTTGTTCGCCCTTTAGAGAGAATCATGGAGATGCTTTCATCTTCCGGATTTGCCGGTCTGTTGAAATTCCATAACTACCCCATGAACACTCTTCATACGCCTTTTAA
>CAYSHR010000765.1:0-1890 GCA_964430795.1 uncultured bacterium | reverse complement strand
CTAACATAAAGTCCTGGTAAATTGTTTCTATACCTAACTTTCTGGAGTCAATAGGCTTTTTGATTTTAACTCTTTTCCCTTCTAAAAAAATTTCGCCTTCATCTCGAATGTGAACACCGGCAAGGGTTTTAAGTAAAGTGGATTTTCCGGCGGCATTATCCCCAACCAATCCTATAATTTCCTGGTAGCCTAAAGTAAGATCTACCTTGTCCAGAGCCTTTACATGTCCAAAACTCTTCGATACATTTTCCATTCTTATGAGAACTTGATTTTCCATTTTAATACCTTTTCCGCTACATAAGACAACATGAAAGAGTTCTATTTGGTTCTTCCGTAAAGTTGGTAGAACTACAGGGATTGAGTTTACAAAGGATTAAAAACCTTCTTGGTTCATGCGGGCTTGCTTAATCCTTTGTAAACCAAATCCTTGTAGTTCTAAAAAATACCGGAAAAGCCTTCTATTTCGTCCCGTAAATTCCTGAGCAAAAGCTTCTCAACATAAAAGATGGACACCACCCTCAGGTGGCATCCATCTATACATCTCAAAATATCCCTTGCTCCCGTTGAATTGGCAAATCCAACGGGTATGGTTTGGATTTACCAATCCAAACTGAGCCAAATAGGGAAATTATTTTATTTTCAGTCCTTAGATTAGTAAGGGAGCGGCTCTGCTTCAAGAGGCTGGTCCGGAGCGGTACGTAAAGGTTCCCCAAAGGGTCCGGTTGTATCAACATTGGTTTTATCAACGATAAAAGTCTGAGTTATGACATCCCGGTTTGGCCATTTATCCTCAGGAGGTTGTTTCCCTTCTTCAAGATACGCCATTGCCATTTCTACCGCCCAATACCCCTGGAGCCAGGCTTGATGAGCCACTGTCGCAAGCATTTTTCCATCCTTAATTAATTGAATGGCATCACCGTCGCAATCTACCCCGACAAGGTAAATATCCTTTCCAGCAGTCAAGCCAACTGCTTCCATAGCGATAATTGCCCCCGCTGCTATCTGATCGTTTGAAGCCAAAACCAAATGAAAGTCCTTGGTTTTTACCAGGATTTGCTGCATTTTAGCTAATCCTACTTCTCTGGCCCAATCTGCCGGTTCATTCGCGACTATTTCAATATCTCCCTTTTCTATGAGTGGGTCCAAAATTTCAAACCAACCTGCTGTTCTTTCGGTATTACCGATATTCCCGGCAAGTCCCTGCAGTACTACTATCTTCCAGGGCTTTGGTATACCGGATTTTTCAAGAAAATCAACAGCGTACCTTCCTGCTTGACGTCCGATGTCTACCTGACTGGAACCTGTATGCGCAATCCTCAAATCAAAATCAGCAACATCCCGATCGGTTGTAACTACAGGTATTCCCGCTTTCTTAACCTCTCCCAGTGCTGGTACAAGTCCACTCTCTGTGACACAGTTCACCAGAAGCGCATCGGGACGCTTAGCTAACGATTGGATTACCTGAGATGCCTGAAAACCGGGATCGTTTCTCCCATCGAGGACAACAAGATTGACATTCGGATAATTCGCTGCGGCTTCCTGAGCGCCATGGATATGCCCGATGAAGTAGGTATGCCCAAAGGAAACTTCAAAAAGATAGAAGGTGTACATTTTCCCTTCGGCGGCCCCTGCTTCACCACTGGTAAACGCTACTGAAAACGATAACGACAAAATAAATACTATTGTAAGTGTGAAATTCATTTTTTTATTCATGGTCTAAACCCTCCTCATTATTTTTTGAATGTTAAAATTAAGTCCTTTTCCCGCCTGATGTTTTTAATGTCCTTATCACCCCCTTTCAAAAACTCTAATCAACCATCCAATTCCTCTTTTTTTGACCATAATAGACATCTTTCCTAAATAATCCCTGTGGTTGAGGGATATCTACTG